>NZ_WNXF01000013.1:0-128605 GCF_010993675.1 Modicisalibacter sp. 'Wilcox' | reverse complement strand
GAGACGGAATCGGAGGTCAAAAAATGCTCGCTGACGGCGATAGGGAAAGTGTCGACGCCGGCATCACGGATTCAGGAAATCGTCAGCGCTTCTCAGGTAGTGGCATCTCACTCTTCCACCAGCCTGTCCAGTTTCGAGACCAAGTCCTCAGCTCGCAGATGGGTATACCGCCGCAGCATCTGCATGGACTTGTGGCCACTGATCGCGGCGACTTCCTGATCGGATAGCCCAGCTTCCACCAACCGACTGACGGCCTCATGGCGTAGGTCGTGAAAGCGAAAGTCATCGAGCCCTGCTTGCTTCTTCGCCTGGTTCCAGAGCTTGGTGTAGGCATAGGGGCCGCGCTTGCCGTCCTTTCCAGGCTCACCGAAGAACACCAGGTCACAGTCAAGCGGGCGCACAGGGTTGTTCAGCGCCTGCTTGAAAACCTCGGCGGCGGCTTGGGTCAGCGGCACCAGGCGGGCTTCGTTGTTCTTGGTGTCCGTGAGGCGCACCACGCGGCGTTTCACGTCGACCTGTGAGCGAGTAAGGGTCAGGATCTCCGACGAGCGCATGCCCGTCTCCAGGGCGATTCTGGCGATCCAGGGCAGCATGGGGTTGCTGTGCTGTCGCAGCACGGCGAATAGTCGCTTCTCCTCGTCGACACTCAGGCGCCGGTCACGCCCCTCTCCCGGGCTGGGCTTGCGGATATTCTGGACGGGGTTGTAGGTCAGGCCCAGGCCCCATTCCTGGATGGCCACGGTGTAGAGGTGGCCAAGCAGGGCGAGCTCCAGGCGCACGGTATTGGGGCTGATGGGCTTCCCGCGGCGTCCCAGGCTGTTGAGCCGCGTGTCGCGGTAGTTGGCGATCAGTTCCGGCGTCAGGGCCGCGAGGGAATACTTGCCAAGGTGCTGGGTCAGCGTGCTTGCCTTGTGGCGCTCGCTCTTCCGGGTACTGGGCTTCTTGGTGGGAGTGACATCGGCCAGATAACGCTTGAGCGCGGCTTCGAGCGTCATGCGCTCCGAGGCGCTGCGCTGGATATAGACGCCACGCACCATTTCATCTTCGGTGCGGCGGCTCCAGTCCTGGGCGTCACGTTTGGTACGAAAGGTCTTGGCGGTAGTGGGCCAGCCGGTCTTGCGGATGACGGCCTTCCAGCTACCAGAGGGGGTCTTGACGATGGTGGCCATGAAAATCTCCAGGGGGCTGAAGGATCGGCACTGTACCGAAACTGTACCCTTGGACTATGGGACTCACCAAGCCAGACTCGTAAGATGCTGATTTTACTGGTGGGCCCAGCAGGATTCGAACCTGCGACCAAGGGATTATGAGTCCCCTGCTCTAACCGCTGAGCTATAGGCCCGGCAAACGCGCGGCGTATGATAGCGAATGCCAATGGCTGAGACCAGCGCCCCGCTGGTATTCTCGGCCCTTACCTGTTCAGGAGGCTTCGGCATGGACGTCCGCTTCGATCAACCGTGTTCCGCACGATCCCGCCGCGGGTGGGTGGCGGCCGGCGTCGCCGGCCTGCTGCTGGCGGCATCGCCCGTGCAGGCAGCCTGGCAACTGCTGGCGCCCGAATCCCGGGTGACCGCGACGCTGACCGAGATCACCGCCGAGGGCAGGCAGCCGCATACCCATCACATCGACCATCTGCAGGGCACGCTCGGCACGGACGGTACCCTGCGCCTGCCGCTGCGTCTGTCGCAGACCGATGTCATGAAGCGCATCGGTCCGTTGCCGGCGTGGCTTCAGGAGATGGCGACCACCCCGCTGGTCACCGTGGTCACCGAGTTCGATCCGCAGCGCCTGGACGCCCTGAAGGTCGGCGAGTCGCTGACCGACACGCTCACGCTGCGCATCGACGGCAACGGCGAGCCGCGCCGCGAGAGCCTGCCGGTGCATTTCACCCGCAAGAGCCGGGACCGTATCCGGCTCACCAATGCCGAGCCGGTGACGCTGGACGGTCAGGCGCTGATGGACAACAGCGTCGCCCGGCTGGTACTGCAGATGCTCGGCTACCAGCGCATCGACGACGCGGTGCCCGTCGCCCTCGACGCCGTTCTGGTGGACGCGCCCGCCGGCCCATGAGCCTCGGCGAGTCGCTCCCCCAGGGTCTCGGCCCCTGGCATGTCGACTGGCCCTGGCCCGCGCCGCTGGCGGGGGTCATCTGGCGCGGCATCGCCCTGGATCGCCATGCCTTCGACGGCGGGGCCTGGGAAGCGGTACCGGTCACACCCCCGGAATCCGTGCACCGAGCGGCACCCAAGCGCCAGCTCGAGTATCTGGGCGGTCGCCTGGCCGCCCGCGCCGCCCTGGCCATGCTCACCGGCACCCCGGCGGTGCCCGGCATTGCCCCCAGCCGGGCGCCACTATGGCCCGCCGGTATCGTCGGCTCGATCACCCACAGCGGCCGTCTCGCCGCCGGCGTGGTGGCCTGCGCCGAACGCTGGCAGGGGCTGGGCGTGGATGCCGAAGCGATATTGCCCGTCGCACGCGCCGAGCGGCTGGCCCGGCAGATCCTCACTCCGGGGGAACAGGCCCTCATGGATGCCCTGCCCCGCGACGTCCGCGGCGTCTTCGCCACCCGGGTTTTCTCGCTCAAGGAAAGCCTGTTCAAGGCGCTGTTTCCGCTCACCGGGGTGCGCTTCTACTTCCAGGATGCCCACCTCGTCGCCGATGCGCACGACCCGCTGGATGCCACCACCCTGGAACTCGACCGCACGCTGTCGCCCGCCTGGTCCGCCGGGCGGCGCCTGACCGGCCAGGTCGGCCAGGTCGACGCCTGCCTGGTGAGCCTGATCGCGGTGCCGGCGGCGACCGGCTGATCACCACGGGGCCTCTCAGTAGCGCCAGGTCAAGGCTGGCCATCATGTCGACCCGTGCCAGGCGCCCTGCCCGCTCCTCCCGTCAGCGTAATCACGCTCGCGGGAAATGGCGCCTCGCCAGCGCCGCCGACCTGCTTGCCGTGGAGACTGCGCAAGCGGCAGGCACTCACCCGCGCACAACAGACTGCAAAGAATGAATACCAAAGTTCACTAAAAAATCTCGCCGGCGCGCCGATAACCCATTCGGTTGCGAGGTAAGCATTCCACGGACGTTCCCTCCGGGCGACTGACCGCCCCACTGCCGCTGCTTCTTCTCCGCCATCACGGCGCCAGCGACAGCACCTCACCGGTAACCACACCCCGATTCCGCACGACGACCCCAGGGCCGCCGGCGGTTTGTCGAACCATTGATTTCGAACAGGTGGTCACCTTGCGCTCACTCATCGACCTGACTCTCTCCAGCCAGTGGAACGGCGGTTACGTCATGGAAGTCTTCATCACCAACCTGGGCAGCGACCCGATCACGGACTACCGGATCGGCTTCACGACTCACGGAACGCTCGGCGATATCTGGGGCGGCAGTCTGCTGGCCTCGGACGCCGGTTACTACGAGATCGGCGACGATGACGACAAGAACGACATCGCGCCCGGCGAAACCGCCCGCTTCAAGATCAAGGTGCTCGGCGACGGCACCGAGTTCCCGGCCGGCTTCACCGTCAACGGCGAGACGCCGTCATTGACCGACGCCGCCGCCGCGCTCGTCACCCCCGTCGACCCGCTGGCCGAGCTGCCCGACGCCTATGCCTTCGTCGACGGTGTGTCCAGTGTCGACACGAACATCTCCGCCGAACAGCTGCAGACGCTGATCGACAACGCCCCCGACGGCGCGAGCATTCACTTCGCCGCCGGCGACTATCACTTCGACGCGGCGCTGGCCATCGAACGCAGCGACCTGTCACTGGTGGGTGCCGGCTCGGCCGAGACCCACTTCATCTTCAGCGAGGCGGCGCTGGCCGACGGCGCGAGCCAGGCGATCCGCGTCCAGGGTGGCGATGCCGCGGCTGTCGGCACCCTGCAGCAGGCCGCCGGCAAGGGCAGCGACACGCTGGTGCTCGGCGACGGCCACGGGCTGGCGGCGGGCGACACGATTCGCCTCTATCAGAACAATGACGCCGCCTTCCTCGACGCCATCGGCGACAGCCAGTGGCGCGAGACCGATTCCCCGCTGCGCACCAGCATGGCCCGGGTGGTCGCCGTGGACGGCGACACCGTCACCCTCGACCGCGGCGTGCACTTCGACTTCGCCGCCGGCGACACCCACGTCGAGCGCATCGACACCCTCGACCACGTCTCGCTGTCCGGTTTCGGCGTGGGCTTCACGCTCGGCGAGCCCGACGCCGGCGACTTCGTCAACCAGCGTACCGACCTGCTGCGCTATCACGCCATCGAGTTCGACGCCACGGTCGGGGCCGAGATCCGCGACGTGGCGGTGACCAACGGCCCCTCGACCGCCTTCGAGCTCGCCCGCTCCCTCGACATGACCGCCGAGAGCCTGAGCACCCACGGCAGCTTCAACAAGGGGGGCGGCGGCAACGGCTACGGGTTCGAGCTGCGCGAAAGCTATGACGGCCAGTACGATGACCTGACCAGCCTGGCCATGCGCCACGGCGTGCTGTTCGCCTCCTGGAGTTCCTCGGTGGGCAATAGCATCAACGTCGCGCTCACCGACCGCGACATCAACTTCCACGGCGGCCGCGACCACGCCAACACGGTGCATGTCGAGCAGTCGCTGCGCGACGCCGCCCATGACGAGATGTCGACCACGCTGTGGGTCAACGACGGCGAGAGCTTCGGCGCACCCACCGACGGCGATGCCAACACCGTGACCTTCGACTACGTGGTCGGTACGCGTCGCGACGACATCATTCACGGCACCGACGCGGGGGTCTATCTGGACGGCGCCCTGGGGCACGACCATCTGTACGGCGGCGCCGGCGACGACATCCTGCGCGGCGGCGCCGGCTGGGGGAACGACGTCCTCGACGGCGGCGACGGCTTCGACATCGCCGTGTTCGATCAGGCATTCGGCGACTACCACATCGCCAATCTCGGCAACGACCTCTGGTATCTGGATGGCCCCGGCGACGACGACATCCTGATCGACATGGAAGAGGCCCACTTCGCCGACGGCCGGATCCTCGACCTGAGAACCGGTGAACTCCGCCAGGGTGAGGTGTTTCAGGTGCCCTCGGCGGAAACGATCCTGGGCGACGGCGACGCCACGGGCGATACCTCCTCGTCGCTGACGCTGACCGGCGGTGACTGGCTGCCGACCGGCACGACGGTCACCGACGCCGGCAACAGCGACGCGCTGAGCTATACCCTGACACCGGTCAGCCGCTGGTCGAGCGGCTATGTCATGCGGGTCACCCTGAGCAACCACGGTGACCATGCCGTCGAGGCCTCGGACGTGGCCTTCGATCTGAACGCCGACCTGACCCAACTGTACAGCGCCACCCTGACGCGCCATGAGGCAGGCCACTACACGGTCACCCCGGATGGAGACGGCATGCTGGCCGCCGGCGACAGCCTGAGCTTCTCGTTCAAGGCCTATGCCGACGAGTCGATGCTGCCGGCGTCCCTGACCCTCGGCGGCCAGGCCGTCACGCTCGACGACAGCGGCCTGTGCGCCACCACGGCGGTGGGCTCGGTGGATGCCGACGCCCTGACTCGCGTCACCACGCAGGTCAAGAGCGAATGGTCGAGCGGCTATGTCGGCGAGGTCATCGTCGAGAACACCAGCGATGCCACGCTCGACGATATCTCCCTGGCCTTCGACCTGCCCAGCGGCCTGAGCGCGCTGTGGAATGCCCAGGTCGTCGACACGGACGGCAGCGGCCATTACGTCGTCACCGACGACACGCCGCTCAGCCTGGCCCCCGGCGAGACCTGGCGCTTCAGCTACAAGACCTACGACGCGGCCAAGGCCCTGCCGACGCAGCTGGATGTCGACGGCACGGCCTCGGACATCATGGCCACCGCGGCGGGCGGCGACGAATGGGTCGGCACCGACGGCGCCGATACCTTCGCCTTCCGGGCCACCCAGGCCTCGGGGCCGGACGCCCCGGATCGCATCCTCGACTTCCTGCCGTCTCAGGGGGACGTGATCGACCTGTCCGCCATCGATGCGGATCTGGCCCAGGACGGCGACCAGGCCTTCGTCTGGCGCGGCAGCGACAGCTTCACCGGCCAGGCCGGCGAGCTGCGCCTGGCCGACGGCATGCTGCGCGGCGACGTCAACGGCGACGGCGTGGCGGATCTGGCCATCGAACTGACCGGCATCGGCGGCTGTCAGGACGACCAGGGGCTGATTCTGTAACGGGGAGTCTGTAACGAGAATGTGGCCGAGCGGTTGAAATTCGTCACTCACTTCCTATGGTGAAGGGGCGACGCGGTAACACGGCACCGGAGCCGGGACGGCTCCGGTCGCCACACCGAGCACCGGCCCGCTCGCCACCTCGGGAATGAGGTGACCCCACAGAAACGGATTTTGCACAAGGAGCGACACATGGATATGCGCCCGACTTTTACCCAGCCCGCTGGTAAAGCCCTTCTTGCCGCCCTGATCGCCGCCGGAGGCCTGAGCCTGGGCACCAGCGCCATGGCCGCCCCGCAGGGCCTGTATTCCGCCGACGAGCTGACCGATGCCGACGTCTACAGCAAGAGCAACCCGTCCGAGGACATCGGTGATGTCGAGGATGTGCTGCTCGACGACAACATGAAGGTTCGCGCCCTGGTGATCGATACCGGCAACCTGCTCGATCTCGGCTCCAAGCAATACGTGATCGAGACCGGGCACTTCACCGTCGAGACCGTCAACGGCGATGACCTCGAGAACATCGCCTACAAGGTCCACGTCGACATGACCGAGAAGGAGATCACCCAGCAGCCCGAATACACCAACGACTGGTGGAGCAAGACCAAGCAGACTACCGCCAACGCCTGGGAGAACACCAAGCAGTCCGCCCAGAGCGCCTGGCAGAGCACCAAGGCCGCCACCGCCTCGGCGCTGACCAACGCCGGACAGGCGCTCGACACGGCCGGCGAGAAGACCCAGCAGGCCGCCCAGGACACCGCCGACAGCATGGACGGCGACAAGACGCAGTAAGCGCTCGCCGACCTGCCGCTGGCGGCAGGCTGCTAGCTGACACGTATCGGCCCGGTCCTCGACCGGGCCTTTTCGTGGCCGGACCGTCATGACGGCACGGCCGCGCCAGGCGGGCGCGCGCCTGCAGTGAGTGACCCGCACACCCTGGGAGACGCGCTGCCCGCATCACCGCATAGCTCTCGTTCTCGCATTGAGCGCACTGCCGCCGCTCAGTCGTCGGCATGCCAGCGTGCCCATTGGGCCAGATGGGCCCGGCGTGCCTGTGCGGGCGTGGTCGGCGTCAGCCGCAGCGACTCGCCCGGCGCCAGCTGGGCCAGCCGGGCGCAGGCCAGCGGGGTCAGCGCCCCCAGCCGCGGATAGCCGCCGATGGTCTGACGGTCGTTGAGCAGCACGATGGGCTGGCCGTCCGCCGGCACCTGGACGGCGCCCAGCGGGATCCCCTCGGAAATCATCCCCGACAGCCGACAGTGCAGTTCGGGGCCGAGCAGGCGCACGCCCATGCGATCGGCACGGTCGTCCACCCGCCACTCGCGGTTGAAGGCGGCGAACACGCTGTCGCCGCTGAAGTGGGCGATCTGCGCGCCGGGCACCAGTGCCAGGGTCGTCCCGGCCTCGGACGGCAGCACCACGTCGCCGGGCAGCACGCGATCGGCGCCGCCCTGCCCCTGCCAGCCCAGGATGTCGCCCGCGGCGAGCGCCCGGCCGTGGCCATCCAGGCCGCCCAGCCCCTCGCGGGTCACCGTGGCGACGCTGCCCAGCACCGGCTCGGCATCGATGCCGCCCGGCACCGCCAGGTAGGCGCGCAGCCCGCGCACCGGGGCCGCGAAGGCCAGCCGCTGGCCCGCCTCGACGGCGAAACTGGTGTTGTTCGCCAGCGGGCGCCCGTCCAGCGTCGCCCCCAGGTCGGCGCCGGCCAGCGCCAGCCTGGCGGACGCCTCGATGCGCAGCTCCAGGTCGCCGATGGCGATTTCCAGTCCCGGCGTCTCGGGCGGGTTGCCCAGCAGCCAGTTGGCCCAACCCAGCGAGATCCAGTCCAGCGCCCCGCCCTGGGTCACGCCCAGGTGGCGCACGCCGAAGCGGCCGGCGTCCTGGATCAGCGCCTGGGGGCCGGCCCGCTCGACCCGCAGCCCCGCTGTTGTCGCGGCGGTCATGGGTTTTCCTCCCGTTCCTCCAGGGGGGTCGGGTCGCCCCCCTGGGCGACGAAGGTCTCGCGATCGATGGCCTCGAAGCGCACCCGGTCGCCGGGGCGCAGCAGGCTGTAGCCTTCACGATCACGGTCGAACAGCGTCACGGCGGTGCGCCCGAGAATATTCCAGCCGCCCGGGGAGCGCAGCGGATAGACGGCGGTCTGCCGATCGGCGATACCCACGCTGCCGGCGGCGACCTTCTGGCGCGGCGTCTTCAGTCGCGGCGTGGCCAGCGCCTCCTCGACCAGCCCCATGAAGCCGTAGCCGGGGGCGAAGCCCAGCGCGAAGACGCCATAGTCCCGGGCGCAGTGGCGCTCGATCACCTCCGCCATGCTGATGCCCAGCCGCTCGGCGATACGCGTCAGCTCGGGCCCCACGCTCTCGTCGTACCAGACCGGGATCACGTGTCGGCGGCCCTGCTCCGCCGATGCCGGAGCCAGATCGGCCAGCGCCGTGCGGATGCGTTCCCGGGCCTCGGCCGGGGTCAGCGCGGCGACATCGTAGTGCACCAGCAGCGTGGTGTAGGACGGCACCAGATCGATCAGCGCCGGGCCGAAGGCCTCGCGCAGTGCGGCGTCGGCGGCGGTCAGCCAGGGCATGTTGGCTTCGTCGATGGCCTCGAAGAGCCGCACGATCAGGCTGTCCATGCCCACCGTCTCGAGCCGTGGCGTCATGCGCTCTCCAGCGCCTGGAAGGCCTCGCGGATGGCGCGAACCGCGGCGATCGACTCGGCGTTGTCGCCGTGCACACACAGGGTGTCGGCGTTGAGTCGCAACTGGCTGCCGTCCTCGGCGGTCAACGGCTCGCCACGGGCCAGGGTCACCGCCTGGGCGACGATCACGTCCGGGTCGTGGTGCACGGCGCCGGGGCGACGCCGCGAGACCAGATGGCCGTTGGCGTCGTAGGCACGGTCGGCGAAGGCCTCGAACCACAGCGTGACCCCCATCTCCTCGGCCAGCGCGCGGGTCGGGGCGGGATCGGCCGTGGCCATCACCAGCAGCGGCAGTGCCGGGTCGTAGGCGCGGACCGCGCGCATCACGCCGCGCAGCAGCTCGGGGTCGCGGGCCATGTCGTTGTAGAGCGCGCCGTGGGGCTTGACGTAGGCGACCCGGCCGCCCTCGGCGCGACAGATGCCGTCCAGCGCCCCGATCTGGTAGAGCAGCATCGCCTCGACCTCCTCGGGCGAGCAGGCCAGCGAACGGCGGCCGAACCCCTGCAGGTCGGGATAGGCGGGGTGCGCGCCGATGCGCACGCCGCTGGCCACCGCCAGGGCCACGGTACGCCGCATGATGTCGGGGTCGGAGGCATGGAAGCCGCAGGCAATGTTGGCGCAGTCCACATAGGGCATGACCTCCTCGTCGAGCCCCATCGTCCAGTTGCCGAAGCTCTCCCCCATGTCGCAGTTGAGTAGCGGGACGGGCATGCGATGTCCTCACGTGATTGTTGTCTTGGCGACCGGCCGGGGCCGGCCATGCCGGGCCTTCCACTGTAGAAATCCCGGCATGGCCGGGTCCAATCGTTTTTCGTGATGCCGAGTATCGAGGAAATTTTTCATTCCCGCGGACAGGACAAAAATCGTTGACGCCACGGAACGGCCGAGGGAAGAATTCCAGTCATTCCTTCCCGAACCCTTGCGACAGAGGAGTCAGCCATGCCCGTCAGCGACCCGTTCCACCTGGCCGTTCAAGTCCGCGACATCGATGAAGCCCGCCAGTTCTACGGCGAGTTCCTGGGCTGCCCCGAGGGCCGTTCCTCGGAGCGCTGGGTCGACTTCGATCTCTACGGACACCAGTTCGTCTGCCACCTCAATCCGGCCATGCAGGATGCCCGCGAGAACAGCCACAAGAACCCGGTCGACGGCCACGGCGTGCCGGTGCCGCACTTCGGCATCGTGCTGGAGATGGACGCCTGGCAGACGCTGGCCGACAAGCTGCGCGCCCATGGCATCGAATTCGAGATCGAGCCCTATGTGCGCTTCCAGGGCGAGCCCGGCGAGCAGGCCACCATGTTCTTCTACGATCCCTCGGGCAACGCCCTGGAGTTCAAGGCCTTCAAGGACCGCGACGGCCAGTTGTTCAGGAAGGAGTGAACCGAGGCTTCAGCCACATTGAAGCTTGCTTGTCAGCGAATGAGCAACAAAGCCCTCCATACCCTGCGGAGGCCACGGCAACTACGTCGAGCTGGCCTGACACTGGGCTCGAACCTTTGCGCGATGCTGGATGCACACGCATTGACTTTGCCATGAGCAGGCACCCAGGCCAGCGCCGCTGGCGCGAGGGGCTGGCCCGGGTGCCTGCTAGTTGTGATCTATAGGCAGGCTGTTTATCCGGCCACTACACCTACATTACATCACCACTATTGGGCCCAAGAGTTTGGCCAACGTAGAGGTTTCCGTCCGGTGAAGAGGCCAACATCAATGCTGTTGGCGCTACCTCCTTGGCCATACCAAAGCGGCCCAGAGGCAGCTCGGCCTCCTTGTCAGCAATCCATTGAGGACTAAGACCTTGTAGCATCGGCGTCAGGATCGGGCCGGGGGCGATGGCATTAGTCAGCACTCCGAAGGGCGCCAGTTCGTGGGCCATGGCCTTGGTCAGCCCCAGCACGCCCGCTTTTGCCGAGCAGTAGTGGGCCAGCCCAACCCCGCCCTTCAGCGCCAACTGCGAGGCAATGTTGATGATCCGGCCACGCTTGCGCTCAACCATGTGCGGCGCGACCTGACGGCTGACCAGGAAGACGCCCCGCAGATTGATGCCGACCATGCGATCGAAGGTCTCGGTGGACATCTCCAGCAAAGGGGTTTCGTCTAGAATTCCGGCACAATTGACCAGCACGTCGATGTTCTGATGGGCCTTCAGGACATCATCGACCATGGCCTGCACCGAGGCCTCGTCGGCCACATCCACCGCGTGCAGGGTGATACGTGAATCCAGCTCGGGCGCCCATTGGCGACAGGCCTCGAGATTGAAATCGGCCACGGCTACCGTGGCGCCTTCGGCCTGGAAGCACTCGACGATGGCGCGGCCGATACCACTGGCGCCCCCCACCACGAGGGCGACCTGGCCCTGGAGTTTTTGTGTCATGAGAATACCCCGTCTCTTGAGAACGGGAGACGAGACGCCGGCCTCGCCTCCCTTGTCAGGCGATCAGCTCGGCCAGCGCACGGTCAGACCGCCATCGACGATCAGTTGCTGCCCCGTCACGTAGGACGCATCGTCGCTCGTCAGAAAGCGCACCGTGCGCGCGACCTCCTCCGCGCGCCCCACCCGACCCGCCGGGATCATGTCGCCGGCGGCGGCCAGGCCATCGGGCCCCAGCGAGTTCACCGGATCGAGCGATTGCGGGGTCTCGATCAGGCCGGGGATCAAGGTATTGACGCGTATCCCGCGGGGCGCTAGTTCCACCGCCAGCGACCTCACCAGCCCCAGCAGGCCACTCTTGGCCGCCGCGTAGTGGGCGTGATCGTCCCAGCCATAGACGCCGCCCGCGATCGAGGAGATGGCGACCATCGCGCCGGGCCCGGTCATCATCCGGGATGCTCCGCGAAAGACGCGCATCACTCCGGTCAGGTCCACCGACAGCATGTCGTCCCATGCCGCGTCCGAGAGCTCCTCGAGCGATGCCTGACGCAGGATGCCGGCACCGGCCACGGCGATATCCAGGCGGCCGAAGTGGTCGATGGCCGCCCGCGCGAAGGCATCGCACTGTTCGCCGTCACGCACATCCAGCACCACGGGCAGGCACTCCCCGCCCGCGTCCCTCACCGCCGCGACGGTTTCCGCCACATCGTGGGGATCGCCCGGATAGTAGCCTGCGACCACGTTGACGCCGGCCCGGGCGTAGCTGACCGCCAGGGCCTGGCCGATCCCGCTGGCCGCGCCGGAAATGATCGCGACCTTGCCCGCCAGGCCGTCATCTCGTCTCAGTGCATTCATGCCACGGCCTCCTCGATCGCGTCATGCTGACGATGGTCCACGTGACGGGTGCCAAACATCAGCAGGCCACTCAGGAGCAACGGCAGAGAACCGGCGAGGATGGCCGCCCAGGTCATGGTGACACCCAGCGTCAACAGCAGGGATACCAGCCCCGAGCCCACGATGGCCCCCACCGGCGCCATCACGTGCGCCACGTTGGCCCCGGTACCGCGAACATGGGCCGGAAAGGACTCACCCATGTAGAAGAGAATGGCGGCGAAGGGCCCCAGCAGGAAGAACAGCGTGATGGCATACATCAGATAGACGAAACCGTCGCTGGCCGGGCCCAGCAGCATCAACAGACTGGCCACGCCGCCGAGCAGGAAGCCCATGAGCACCGTATTGCGCCGCCCGATGCGATCACCCACCCAGCCGTGGGTCAGATAGCCCACGAAGCCCACCGCGTTGGCCAGGATCAACACATACAGCGAGTTCTCGAAACTCACGCCCTTGGCCTCGACCAGGACCGTCGTGCCCAGCACGGCGAAGACCTGGATCGCCATCCAGCTGAACAGCCAGACCAGCGACAGGGAGATGGTATGACGACGCAACTCCGGCGCCAGCACGCCTTTCAGGCCCAGATTATTGCCGGTATTGACCGCCACATCGTGCTCGGCGGCCAGCTGCGCCGCCCCCTCGGCATCGCCGGACTTGCGCCGGCGCTCGACTTCCTTCATCGCCGCGAATACCGGCGACTCCGGCAGTTTCAGCGCCATCACGATGACGATGATCGACACGCAGGCGGCGACGAAGAAACTGCCGCGCCAACCCACCACAGGCAGCAGCAACGAGGTCATCCCCGCCGCGCACAAGGCACCGACCGGCCAGCCGCTCTGTACCAGGCTGTACATGAAGCCGCGCCCCTTGGCCTTCTTGTAGATCTCGTTGAGGTAGACGGCATTGACCACCTCTTCGGAAACCGCGAAGCCGGAAAAGGCCCGGATGATGACCAGCGAGGCCGCCCCGATGGCGACCCCCGACAGCCCGGAACTGACCGCTCCGCCGATGACCAGCAGGATCAACGTCTTCTTGCGCCCGAAGTGGTCGAGCATGGTGCCGACTACGAGAGACACGAAAAACACCCCGATGGTCGCCCAAGTGTTGACCGCCGTGGCCTTGGCCGGACTCCAGCCGAAATCGTCGGCGATGACGGGCAGCAAGGTGCCGAACAGGGTGTAGTCGTAGACCGACGCCACCCAGGCAATGAAGCAGACCAGCGAGGCATAGCCGATCTGTTTCTTGGTGATGACTCTATTCCAGGGCTCGTCGGCACTGTCGCGACGCCCTGGGGAAGAAATACTCGAGGTTGGCTCGGTCATCGACGTCACCCTCTTTTTCGATTGTCGTTGTGTGGTGATTCGGAAGTGATTACGGGGTTACTTCCTCGGGTTGCGCTTGGCGAAATCGTCGGCGATCTCGTCGAACGTGCAGAAACGCACGCCCTCGTGGCTCTGCATGTGCTCGATGAGACGCTCGAGCATCATGAGCACCTGGGGGCGCCCCGACACGTCGGGATGGATGGTCATGGTGAAGACCGCGTAGTCGTTCTCGCGGTAGACCCAGTCGAACTGGTCCTGCCACATCTCGCCAAGCTGCCGGGGGCTGACGAAACCGTGGCTGTTGGGGGATTTTTTGATGAACATCATCGGCGGCAGATCGTCGAGATACCAGTTGGCGGGAATCTCGATCAAGTCGGTTTCCTGTCCCCGAACCAGCGGCTTCATCCACTCCTTGGCGGGCTTGGAGTAATCGATCTTGGTCCAGGAATCACCGACGCGTACGTAGTAGGGGTGGAAATCGTCGTGCATCAGGCTGTGGTCGTACTTGATGCCACGCTCGAGCAGGAGCTCGTTGGTCACCGGACTGAACTCCCACCAGGGAGCGACGTAACCGGTGGGTCGCTTGCCGGACAGGTTGGTGACCAGCTCGATGTTGTAATCGAGCACGTCACGTTCCTGTTCACGGGTCATGGCGATGGGGTTTTCGTGGCTATAGCCATGGACACCGACCTCGTGCCCGGCATCGACGACGGCCTTCATCTGCTCGGGGAAGGTCTCGATGCTGTGACCGGGGATGAACCAGGTCGTCTTGAGGCCATAGCGCTCGAACAGCTTGAGCAGACGCGGCGCACCGACTTCACCGGCGAACAGGCCGCGGGAGATATCGTCGGGCGAATCCTCGCCACCATAAGAACCGAGCCAACCGGCAACGGCATCGACGTCGACGCCAAACGCGCAGAGGACCTCTTTCTTGGCCATCTTGAACACCTCGTTGTTGAGTCTTGGAGGGGGTGTGCTGGTATAGGCGACGACAGCCATCGGGCCGCCGACTTATTGAAGATTGGATACATAGGTCATTCTTGTCAAGACAGCCCTATCGCACATCTCTTCGCTTTTCTTGCCCGGAAGACCTTTCCTGTTAGATAAAAATGCTGAAAAAACTAGATAAGGCAGGATTATTAGCCGAAAAACGGGCTAAATATCAAAAAAACGACAGAAAAGAGATCTTTCGCTCCATCTCGACCAGGAACAGGCAGTATCAATTCGCTCGACGGAAAGTCATTTCCTAGAAAATGAATACAAAGGTCATTTTAATACTTGCGACAGGCGACACCGATGTGACGCCCCGCCGCTCAGGGACGCATAGGAGAGAAACGGAAAAGCAGGGAAAGGCTCAGGTGATCTTGAGCAGGTAGGGGGGCAGGTTGGGCTCGGGGAAGACCGATAGCACTTTCAGCCGACGACGGGAACGCTCGGCCGCCGCCTGAAGATGCGACTGCAGACTGGAAGCCGCCGCGTCGAAGGCGCCGAACAGCAGATGATCGAGGACCAGCTTGTGTTCCATCAGCAGCGGCTCGTCCGGCGGCACGCCCAGCGTCTGGAAGAAGATGCGATTGACGATGACGGGCAACTGGCTCTGGCCGATCATCTCGCGAGCCTTGCGATTGGGATACAGCCGCAGACAGCGCTGATGCAAATCCTGCTCCAGCCGAGTGATGGCAGCCGCGCTCTGGCGCTCCGGATGGTCGATCAGGCGCTGAACCGCCTCCCGCATCGCCTCCAGCTCGGCGCGATCCAGCAGGGGCCCGGAGACCTTGAGCGCCGCCGGTTCCAGCAACACGCGAATCTCATAGTCCTCGGCCACGGCCTGGGCCGTCAGCGGGCCGGCCAGCCAGTGCGAATGGCGATCCTTTTCGATCAGCCGCTGATTGCGCAACCGACCCAGCACCTCCCTGGCCACGGTACGACTGACCCCGTGATGTTCACTCAACACGGTCTCGATGATGCGAAAATGGCCGAAGGCCAGGCAGGTCGCCACGGCCTCCTCGATCTGGGGGTAAATGCGATCGGCGGCCGAGCGGGTATCCACGGCGGGCTGCTCGCCACCCCCCAGCCCCAGCATGCCGGGCGTCAGCGGGGTACGTACCGGCTCCACCGAAGCCGGGGCCGACGTCGCCAGAAAGCCCCGCCCCTCGAAACGACTGATCAGTCCCTGCTGGTGTAACAGCTCAAGCGCCTTGCGCACGGGACCGCGACTGGTGCCAAAAAGCCGGGCGATGGGCCCCTCGAGCAGAATTTGATTGGACGGCAGGCGCCGCGCCTGGATGGCCTCGCGCAACGTCTCCTGGATCATGACATACCGCGGCGCACGCCCCTCCTGCCGCTTGTTCGAACTGTCTGCAGTGGCCAGCACCCACTCCTCCCTGACGTCATCGACTCGTTCCTCGCGCACGGCCGGCTCGGCACGTTCGGCGCGAAACGCCCCATCACGGGCGCCGGCCTATTTTGACACTTCCCCCCAGGCCTTTCGAGGCCAAGAATAATGACCCATGAGACTTATAGTCATTTTTATCGCATCATGAATCCACGACCCTACAAAAAATTCACCGAAATCAAGCCTATTGGCGGCACACGAAAAGATCTTCGAGCAAAACATCCTTCCCACCCCTTGGCATAAAATGATCTTTGTATTCATACTGCAATTACTGCGCGACACACGCGGCGGCTTGTCGTCGACGGGTGCCGGCCTACAACAAACACACAACACATCGAGGAACGCTGCAGTGGCCCATTCACAACGCAATCCCGACAGCCGCAGCACCGCCGAAGGCGGCGCCCGGCAACATCTGCTCGAAGCCGCCATCCTGCCGGTCTGGCTCAACCAGCGCACCATCGGTTTCTTCGGCTTCATCTGGCTGTGGATCGGCATGGCCGTGATCATCGCCACCTTCCAGCTCGGCGCCGGCGGCGTCGCCGGCCTGCCGCTACTTCACGTTGTCGCCATCATCTTCTTCGCCAACCTGGTGCTCGGCGTCGTCATGAGCCTCACGGCGGATATCGGCACAGAGCATGGCCTCTCCTTCGCCGTCTACCTGCGCGCCCCCTTCGGGATCAAGGGCACTCACCTGCCCGCGGTATCACGAGGCATCGTCGCCGCCATCTGGTTCGGCGTGCAGACCTACCTCGGCGCGCTGGCCCTCAACGGGATCGTCGAATACCTCTGGGGATTCGATAACTGGGCACTGTGGTACACGCTGTTTGCCGTCGTGCAGATCGCCAACACCGCGCTCGGCATTCGCGCCGTGGAGCTGCTGGCTTCCATCGCGGCGCCCTGCATCGTGGCCATCTCGGTGTGGATGTATTTCACCCTCGACGTGCTGGCCAAGACCCAGGGCATCAATATCTGGACTTTCGTCGGCGACCAGAATATCGCCGCGCTAGGGCTGTTCTTCGCCAACATGGCTTTCTGGTCGGCGCTGGCGGTGGACATCCCCAATCTGACGCGCTTTCTGCGCACCCCCGGCGGTGAGCGCAATTTCTTCACCCGCAACCGCAACGTGTTCGTCGCTCAGTTCCTGGCGCTGCCCGCCACGCAAGCCTGGATCGCCCTGATCGGCGGAGTCTCCTTCATCGCCGCGGGCGACTGGAACCCGGTCACGGTGATCCAGGGCCAGGGCGGCGGCCTGACCCTGATCGCGCTGCTGCTGATGGTGATCCTCGCCCAGTGGTCCACCAACAACGCCGCCAACCTGATCCCCGCCGCGCTCACCTTCGTCAACGCCGGGGCGCCGCGGATCAGCTACCCGGTCGCCCTGGTCATCGCCGGGGTGATCGGTACCGCCGCCATGCCCTGGCTGATCCTCGATCATCTGTTCACCTTTCTGAGTTACTACGGTGCCATCCTCTCGGCCGTCGGCGGCATCATGGTGGCGGACTATTACCTCCTGCGGCGCCGGCGCCTCAACGTGCCCGCGCTCTTCGACACCGAGGGTCAGTTCCGCTTTGCCAACGGCTTCAACCCCGCCGGCATCATCGCCTGGGTGGCGGGCGGCGTCATGGCGCTGGTATTTCTGGAATACGCCTACGCCGTCGGCTTCGTCACCGCGCTCGTGGTGTATCTGGTACTGATGAAGGGCTGGATCCTGCGCCGCTACCCCCAGCAGGAACTGGTCTCCGATTTCGATGACCGCTTTCTGGCGACGTCCGTGGGGCGCAACTGGGTCTATACCGAGCTGGGGCGTTTCGAGCGCCTGAGTACCGACGACATTCCTGCCTCGGCGCTGAAGCGCGAGGATCGCTGAGCATCGGCGGGCGTTACCGGGTGACGCCCGCTCAACCGGGAGACAACTCATGGATTCTCTTCCCCGCACTGCGCTGGCCATCGGCCAGGCCCTCCAGGCCGGCGACATCGACCCGGTGACGTTGACGCAGCACTGTCTGAAGAGGGCCAGGGCCAGCGACGCGGTGTTCATCTCGTTGACACTGGATCGCGCCCTGGCGGAAGCCGAGGCGGCCGCCCACCGCCGGCGGCTCGGCATCCCGCTGAGCCCTCTCGACGGGGTCCCGCTGGCCTGGAAGGACCTGTTCGATATCACCGGCACCCTGACCACCGCCGGTAGCCGGGTGCTCGCCAGGACGCCCGCCGCTCACGACGCCACGGCGGTCCGCCATGCCACGGGAGGCGGTCTGGTGTGTCTCGGCAAGACCAACCTGACCGAACTGGCGTACTCCGGCCTGGGCCTGAACCCGCATTACGGCACTCCTCACCATACGCCGGTTGGGTCGGAGCCCCGGGTGCCCGGCGGTTCGAGCTCGGGTTCGGCGGTCGCCGTGGCCCAGGGTATCGTCCCGGCCGCCATCGGTACCGATACCGCGGGCTCACTGCGCGTTCCCGCCGCCTTCAACGGCCTGGTGTCCTACCGTCCCTCCCGTGCCCGTCACGACCGGCGCGGTGTCACGCCCCTCGCCGCGAGTCTCGACACCATCGGGGCAATCGCGACGTCGCTGCCGGACTGCCTGGCCATCGACGACCTCCTGCGCGGCCAAGCCGTCGAGACGCGAGAACCGGCGGACCCCGCGCAGACGGTGATCGTGCTAGACACGACCTGCCTCAACGACGAACGCCTCGAGCCAGGCGTGCGGCAAAACCTGGAAGACAGCGCCGAGCGACTCGCCCGGGCCGGCTACCACGTGATCAGGCGGCCCATCGCCAGCGTCGGCGACACCCTGGATCTCATCCAGCGTCACGGCTGGCTGGGCGCCGCGGAAGCCTATACCGAGTACCGGGATCTACTCGCGCGCGAGGAAGCCGAGCGCATGGACCCCCGCGTGCGACAGCGACTGCTGGCCGCGCGAAGCATGACACCGGATAGCGTCGTGACGCTGTATCGTCAGCGCCGGGCGCTCCAGGCCCGCCTTCACCGGGAACTGGCGGGAGCGATTCTGCTCACCCCGACCGTGGCGCACGTCGCCCCCGCGCTGGCGCCACTGGAGGCGGACCCCGAGCGGTTTGCCGAGGTCAACCTGGCCACGCTGCGACTCAGCATGGTGGCCAGCCTGCTGGACTCCCCTGCGATCGCGCTGCCGAGCGGACTCGACGCGCAGGGCCAATACACCAGCATCCAGCTCAGCGCACCCCGCGGCGAGGACGAGGCGCTCTTGCGGGCGGCCCTGGCGGCCGACGCATGTCTGAGCGCCAGCCCGTAACCCGGTCACGTTTCCACGTTCAAGGAGATCCCATGTGCGGACTTTGTGGCGCCCTCGGCGGCGACAATCACTGGAGCACGCATGTCGAAGCCCCGGAGCAGGCCCACCACGAACGTCGCCGGGCTCGCGCCTACCGGGCCAGGTTGATCAATCGCGTACTCGGCCCGCAGCGCCTGGCGATCGAGGACTTCCAGGCATCGAGCTTCGTGCTAGCCACCGCCACCGGCAAGCGGGAGATGGTCGAGGACCTCGGCGGCGTCTGGCGCCAGGCTGAGCAACTGAGTGGCCGCGAACTCGACCCCCTGGATGCGGCATTCCTGGCATCCCTAGGCTGACGCCCCGGCGAGGAGACTCTCGATGACGGACACGACTGCGTTGCTACCGGTGCATGTGATTTCGGGCTTTCTGGGCAGCGGCAAGACCACCCTGCTGAAGTCGGTACTGGCCAGCGAGGCCTTCGGCGACAGCGCCGTACTGATCAACGAGTTCGGCGACGTGGGCCTCGACGACCGGCTGCTCGGCGAGATCGCCGAGGATGCCGTGCTGCTCTCCAGCGGTTGCGTCTGCTGCACGATTCGCGGCGAACTGTCGGACGCCCTGCGACGCCTGTTGTCACGGCGGCAGAACGGTGAGATTCCCGCCTTTCGGCGCATCGTGCTGGAAACCACCGGCCTGGCGGATCCCGGCCCGATCGCCTCCACCATTACCGCCGACCCCGTGTTGCGCCACCATCTTCGCCCGGGGACCAACCTCACGCTGGTCGATGCCGTCAACGCCATCGACAGCCGCCGGCACCACCCCGTATGGGAAGCGCAGGTCGCGGTGGCCGACAAGTTGGTCATCAGCAAGAGCGACCTGGTCGACACGCCCCGCATCGACCACATCCATGACCTGCTGGATACCATCAACCCCGCCGCACAACGCTTGGGCCGCGAGGCCCTGGACCAGCCTAGCGATGCGCTGTTCGCTAGTGGCCCCCATCTCGAGCGTTTCACTCGCGCCCGGGTCAGGACTTGGCTCGGCCCCTGGCGCGAATCGGCCAGCCCCGAGACGCAAAGCCATCTGGGCGATGTCAGCGCCTTCCGCCTGGCCTTCGACAGCGAGCTGGACTGGACCTGCTTCGGCTTGTGGCTATCGATGCTCCTCAATCGTCACGGCAACGACATCATGCGGGTCAAGGGAGTCCTGCACGTCAGGGACGACCCCCGGCCGGTCATCCTCCACGGTGTACAGCACACCATTCATCCCCCCGAGCACGTCGAGGCCTGGCCCGACGACGACCGCCGGTCGGAGCTCATCTTCATCACGCGTGGTATCGCGGCCAGCCGCGTGGCAGACTCGTTGGATGCCTTCATGAGCGCCGTGAGCGACCACCCTTGCCCCAGGATCTCCCATGTCTAACACCGTCCCCTCACCCGATTCGGGCGGACCTTACGTTCAACGCGGCCCGGTCACCCTGCGCGTGCTGGGCACCTCGGTCACGCTGCTGGAAAGCATTCGCCGGCAAGCGCGGGCCGACCTGGGCATTCGGCTGACGTTCGACGTGCTCGACGGCGTCGCCGCGCAACGGGCCGGCGTGCTGGCCCCGGACAGCTTCGATATCTACGACCAGTGGTTTCACAACGTGGATTTCGTGTGGCCGGCCAACGCCATCCAGCCCATCGACATCGCGCGCATCGACAACTGGGACCAGATCAACGCCCTGCCGAAGACCGGGCGCCTGACGCCACACGCGCCGCTGGGCGCCGGCAGCAACCCGGTCGATCGTCTCTATATCCAGCCCGATGGCAGCTGCGGTGCTCGCCCCAGCGGCCACATCACCATGCTGCCGGTCAGTCATAACGTCGACAGCTTCGGCTACCGCCTGGACATGCTGCCGGACGGACTGAGTCGCGATCAGGAAAGCTGGGCCTGGCTGCTCGACAAGCGCTGGCGCGGGATGGTCAGCCTGCAGAACGACAGCGCCATCGGCGCGATCGACGCGGCGCTGGCCGCCAAGGCGGCGGGCCTGGTCGACTTCAGGGATCTGGGCAACCTCAGCGTGGCAGAGATCGACAACCTCATCGACTGCCTGATCATGCTCAAACGCCAACAGCACTTCCGGGCGTTCTGGAGCAATCAGGACCAGGCTTCCTCCGACATGGTGCGCGGTCGGGTCGGCATCGAGAGCCTATGGTCGCCGGCCATGACCGACCTCAAGAAGCGCCATATCAAGGTGCGCATGGCCTCGCCCATGGAAGGCTATCGCGCCTGGTACGGCGGCATGTCGATCTCGCGCCACGCCAAGGGCCGCACGCTGGATGCCGCCTATGACTATCTCAACTGGTGGATTTCCGGGTGGCCCGGCGCCGTCATGGCCCGCCAGGGCTACTACATTTCCACCCCGGAGCTGACCCGCCCCCACCTGTCGCCCGCCGAATGGGACTACTGGTACGCCGGTCAACCCGCCGCCGAGGACCTTGCCGACCCTTCGGGCGCCAGTCGACTGATTCACCGGGGCGAGGTCCGCGATGGCGGAGACTATCTGACACGCATGAGCCGAATCGCCGTGTGGAATACAGTAATGGACGAGCATAACTACCTAGTCCGGCGCTGGAACGACTTCATGTCAGCCTAAATGAGCCACATGGGGATTTTCTCCGACCTCATAGAGTGATCAGCGCGCAAACACCACCGTGCGCCCCTGGTGCAGGAATACCCGTCGCTCGATGTGATAGTCGATCGCCCGCGCCAGCGTCAGGCACTCGATGTCGCGACCCTTGGCGACCAGGTCTTCCGGATAGTGGGTGTGATCGACCGACGCGACGTCCTGGGTGATGATCGGCCCCTCGTCGAGGTCGTTGTTGATGTAGTGGGCGGTGGCGCCGACCAGCTTGACGCCCTTCTCGTAGGCCTGGTGGTAGGGCCTCGCCCCCTTGAAGCCGGGCAGCAGCGAGTGGTGAATGTTGATCGCCCGGCCGCTGAGCAGCTCGCACATCTCGGGCGAGAGCACCTGCATGTAGCGGGCGAGGATCACCAGTTCGGCGCCGGTCTCCTCGATCACCGCGCGGATCTGCGCCTCCTGCTGCGGCTTGGTCTCGGGGCTGACCGGGAAGTGGTGGTACGGCAGGTCGTGCCAGGCGGCCAGCGGCTCGAGATCGGGATGGTTGGAGACCACCGCGCGGATGTCGATCGGCAGCTGGCCGATGCGGTAGCGATACAGCAGGTCGTTGAGGCAGTGATCGGCCCTGGAGACCAGAATCACCGTGCGCGGCCGGGTACCCGGCGCGGTGAGTTCGAAGGTCATGTCGAATTCGGCGGCCCGCGGCGCAAAGGCCGCCTCGAAGGCCCCGGCGTCGAAGCCGGCATGCTCGGGACGGAATTCGGCACGGATGAAGAAACGCTCGCCCAGGCGCTCGTCGAAGGATTGCAGCTCGGTGATGTAGCAGCGCTGTTCCTTGAGAAAGCGCGTGACCACATCCACGGTGCCCAGCCGGCTGGGGCACTGGGCGGCAAGGATCCAGGTATCGGGGGTGCGGCTCATGGCGCCTCCTGCTTGTGGTTGTTGGTGGCCCATCTTGCGACGATACGCCGACGGCGGCCGTCGCGTCATCGACGATCCGTCGACCCGTCGATTCGTCGAAAGCACGAGAGGGCGCCGCGGCGCCCTCTCGAGGTGCTGCCTGGCGGGCTGGTGCGTCAGCGACCGGATTCCTCGACCGCCAGGCCGTACTCCTCGCCGGCATCCACCAGCCAGCGGTAGCAGTAGTCGGCGAAGCTGCGGCGCAGGACCAGCTCCCAGCGCTCCTCGTCCGGCCGCCGCAGGATGGCGGTGGCCTTGGCGAAGGTCGTGGTCACCCCCTTGCCGGCCGGGAAGTGCCGCGGGTGGACGTCATAGGGCGTGGACTTCATCAGCACCTCGCGGGCCCTGGGCCCGGAGAGCTCGACGAGCGTCTGCCCGCCGCTGACGTCGACGATGGCGAAGTGGGCATCGCCCAGGGCATCGCGAAGGCGCTTCTCCAGCGTGTACGCCTCGCCTTCGGGGACGATGAGGAGCCACTCGTCCGGCGACAGCCACTGGATCGAGCGCTCGCCGTCGGCATCGTGGACCAGCGCGCCGGGGCGTGCCGGCAGGCTGACACCCAGCACCTCGCGCACCGCCTCGTCGAGGACGATGGCCCCGCCGCGCAGGATCAGGTGGCCCAGGAAGGCGCGCTCGCGCAGTGTCACGCCGGGGTCGGCGGCCGAGCGCCGGGCGCGCTCGGCCAGGTTGCTGACGGCCAGCGGCGACTCGGCGTCGACGGCGGTGGCCGGGCGGCTGTCGAACATACGCACATCAGACATGCTGGCGCTCTCCCTTGGGATCATAGAAGACGGTGCTGACGATCTCGGCGGCATGCACCTTGCCGTCGACCATCGGCAGGTAGACGGTCTCGCCCATGCGATGGTGGCCTCCCTTGACCACCGCCAGGGCAAAACCGCTGTCGAGTACCGGGCTGTAGTAGCTGGAGGTGACGTGGCCGACCATGGTCATGGGGATCGACTGCTCGGGGTCGAAGACGATCTGCGCGCCCTCTTCCAGCACCACCCCGGGATCATGCGGACGCAGGCCGACCAGCTGCTTGCGGTCGACGCGCCGGGTGTCGGGGCGGCTCAGGGCGCGCTTGCCGATCCACGGGAACGGCTTGTCGTAGCCGATCGCCCAGTACATGCCCAGGTCCTCCGGCGTCACCGAGCCGTCGGTGTCCTGGCCGACGATGATCAGCCCCTTCTCGGCGCGCAGCACGTGCATGGTCTCGGTGCCGTAGGGCGTCAGGTCGTACTTCTCGCCGTGCTCGAACAGCGTCTTCCAGACGTGCATGGCGTAGTTGGCCTGGACGTTGATCTCGAAGGCCAGCTCGCCGGTGAACGAGATGCGGAAGACCCGCGCCGGCACACCGGCCACGTTGCCTTCCTTCCAGTCCATGAACTTGAAGGCTTCCTTGTCGAGATCGATGTCGGTGATCTCGGCCAGCAGCTGGCGCGCCTCGGGACCGGTGACGGTCATGGTCGCCCAATGGTCGGTCACCGAGTTGAAGTAGACCTCGAGTTCCGGCCACTCGGTCTGGTGCCAGATCTCCAGCCACTCCAGCACGCCCGCGGCGCCGCCGGTGGTGGTGGTCATCAGGAAGTGGTTGTCGCCCAGGCAGCTGGTGGTGCCGTCGTCCATCAGCATGCCGTCGTCCTTGCACATCAGGCCGTAGCGGACGCGACCCGGGGCCAGCTTGGCCCACTTGTTGGTGTAGATGCGGCCCAGGAACTCGCGGGCATCCGGCCCCTGGATGTCGATCTTGCCCAGTGTCGAGGCGTCGAGGATGCCCACGCCCTGGCGAACCGCCAGGCACTCGCGGGCCACCGCCTCGTGCATGCTCTCCTTCTTGCCGTTGACCGTACGCGGGAAGTACCACGGGCGCTTCCACTGGCCGACGTCCTCGAACTCGGCGCCGTGCTCGACGTGCCACTGATGCAGCGCGGTGTAGCGCTCGGGATCGAACAGCTCGCGGCAGTGGCGACCGACGATGGCGCCGAAGGTCACCGGCGTGTAGTTGGGACGGAACACCGTGGTGCCGGTCTCGGGGATGGTCTGGCCGAGGCAGCGCGCGGCGATCGCCATGCCGTTGATGTTGCCCAGCTTGCCCTGGTCGGTGCCGAAGCCCATGGCGGTGTAGCGCTTGACGTGCTCGATCGACTCGAAGCCCTCGCGGGTGGCGACGTCGATGCCGGCGGCGGTGACGTCGTTCTGCAGGTCGACGAACTGCTTGGGCGCACGCAGCGTGGGCTTCTCGTGGGGCACCTGGTAGAGCGCCACGGCCGGCGACTCGCGATGGGCACTCGCCCGCGGCAGGTTGACCGAGGCCGCGGGGAAGCCGCCCGCCTCGGCGGCGCGGTTGCCGGCGGCGACGCCGTCCTCGAGCACCGCGTCCAGCGCGTAGACGCCGTGGGCCCCGCCCGCCGGGGTCAGGCCCGTTACGTCGCCGGGCACGAAGCCGAGGATGTCGTCGCGCCACACGGGCCGCGTGCCGGTGTGCGAGGAGAGGTGGACCACCGGGCTGTAGCCGCCGGAGCTGGCAATGGTGTCGCAGGCCAGCTCCTCGGCCTTGCCGGCGACGCGGAAGCCGTCGATGTCGATGCGCGCCACGCGGGCGCCGCTGACGCGCTTGTCGCCCTTGGCCTCGATCACCGCGCTGCCGGTGATGATACGGATGCCGGCGGCGCGGGCCTGCTCGACCCACTCGCCGTCGGGGTTGTCACGGGCATCGGCGATCGCCACCACCTCGCGGCCGGCCTCGTGCCAGTCGAGCGCGGCACGGTAGCCGTGATCGTTGCTGGTGGAGAGCACCAGCTTCTGCCCCGGCGCCACGCCGTAGCGGCGAATGTAGGTCGACACCGCGCCGGCCAGCAGGTTGCCCGGCACATCGTTGTTGGCGTAGACCAGCGGCCGCTCGTGGGCGCCGGTGGCCAGCACCACCTGGGCGGCACGCACCCGATGCAGGCGCGAGCGCGACTGGCGGCGGCCGTCGACGCGCGGCGCGACATCGGCGAGGTGCTCGGTGCGCCGCTCGTGCAGCGTCACGAAGTTGTGGTCGTGATAGCCGTTGGCGGTGGTGCGAGCCAGCAATGTGACGTTGTCCAGCGAGGCCAGCTCGTCGATCACGGCATCCGCCCAGCGGGTGGCCTCAGCGTCGTCGAGGGTCTCGCGGCTGTCGAGCAGCGAGCCGCCCATCGTCTCCTGCTCGTCGCACAGGATCACCCGCGCGCCGCTGTAGGCCGCGGCCAGCGCCGCCGACAGCCCGGCGGGGCCGGCGCCGATCACCAGCACATCGCAGTGCTGGTTCAGGTGATCGTAGATGTCCGGGTCGGACTCGACGGGGCTGCGCCCCAGCCCGGCCGACTTGCGGATGTATTTCTCGTAGGTCATCCACATCGAGGCCGGGGCCATGAAGGTCTTGTAGTAGAAGCCCGGCGGCATGAAGGAGCCGCCCAGCTTGCCGACCGAGCCCATCAGGTCGCGCTGGACGTTGGGCCAGCCGTTGGTGCTGCGCGCCTCCAGGCCGTCGTAGAGCGCCTGCTGGGTGGCGCGCACGTTGGGCACCTGGGCAGCCTCGGAGGCGCCCAGCTGGACCACGGCGTTGGGTTCCTCGGCGCCGGCGGCGACGATGCCGCGCGGCCGCGAGTACTTGAAGCTGCGGTTGACCACGTCGACCCCGTTGGCGAGCAGCGCCGAGGCCAGGGTGTCGCCGGGATGGCCGGTATAGCGCTTGCCGTTGAAGGTGAAGGTCAGCTTGCGCGTGCGGTCGACCCGACCGCCCTGCGCCAGACGGTTGGGCTGTGATGATGACTGGCTCATGCCTGCGCTCCCTTGACTGAGGCCACGGCGGCGTCGCTGGCGCCCACGGTCTGCTGGCCGCCGCTGGCGGCCTGCACGTTGCCGGCTTTCTCTCCACTCGCCAGGCTTTCGGCGGTGATCGTCGGCTGCTCGCCCATCCTGTAGGTCTCGAGGATGGCGTAGGTCACCGTATGGCGGGTGATGTTGAAGAACTTGCGGCAGCCCACCGCATGCACCCACAGCTCGTGGTGGATGCCGCGCGGGTTGTCACGGAAGAACAGGTAGTCGCCCCACTCGGCGTCCGAGCAGGCGTCCGGGTCCGCCGGGCGGGCGATGTGCGCCTGGCCCTTGGGATGGAACTCCTCTTCCTCGCGGTGCTCCTCGCAGTAGGGGCAGTAGATATGAAACATCTTGTTTTCCTCCCTCACTCGACTTCAATGCAGCCGAATGAACGTACCAGGGTGTTCTGCGCCAGCGAGCCGGGTGAGGGCCAGGCGTCCGCCGATTGAGGAGCCGGAGTGTTCGAGGCCGTACATGAGGACTCCGAAGAGGCGGACAACGACGCCATCGCGCGGCGCAGCTCGCAGAACTTAGTGGGCGACGCCGGCGGCACCATGCTCGTCGATCAGTGCGCCGGTCCGGAACCGATCGATGGAAAACGGCGCGGCCAGCTTGTGCATCTGGCCCTTGGCCAGCGACCAGGCGAACACGTGCCCGGAGCCGGGCGTGGCCTTGAAGCCGCCGGTGCCCCAGCCGCAGTTGAAGTAGAGCCCCTTGACCGGCGTGCGCGAGAGGATCGGGCAGGCGTCCGGGCAGGTGTCGACGATGCCGCCCCACTGGCGGTTCATGCGCACCCGCGAGAACATCGGGAACATCTCGACGATCGCCTGCAGGGTGTGCTCGACGGTCGGGTAGCTGCCGCGCTGGCCGTAGCCGTTGTAGCCGTCGATGCCGGCGCCGATCACCAGGTCACCCTTGTCGGACTGGCTGATGTAGCCGTGGACGTGATTGGACATCACCACGGTGTCGAGAATCGGCTTGAGCGGCTCGGAGACCAGCGCCTGCAGCGGGTGCGATTCCAGCGGCAGCTGGAAGCCGGCCATCTTCGCCATCACCCCGGAGTTGCCGGCGGTGACGCAGCCCACGGTCTTGGCGCCGATATCACCGCGGTTGGTGTGCACGCCGACCACGCGGCCGTCGAGGATCTTGAAGCCGGTGACCTCGGTGTTCTGCAGCAGGTCGACTCCGAGGCTGTCGGCACCGCGGGCATAGCCCCAGGCCACCGCATCGTGACGCGCCACCCCGGCGCGCGGCTGCCAGGAGGCCCCCATCACCGGATAGCGGGCGTTCTTCGAGCAGTCCATGATCGGCACCAGTTCCTGCACGCCCCTGGCATCCAGCACCTCGCTGTCGATGCCGTTGAGGCGGTTGGCGTTGACCCGGCGCTGGATGTCGCGCATGTCCTGCAGGGTGTGGCCGAGGTTGAGCACCCCGCGCTGCGAGAACATCACGTTGTAGTTGATGTCCTGGGAGAGCCCTTCCCACAGCTTCATGGCATGCTCGTAGAGCGCCGCGGACTCGTCCCACAGGTAGTTGGAGCGCACGATGGTGGTGTTGCGCGCGGTGTTGCCGCCGCCCAGCCAGCCCTTCTCGATCACCGCGACATTGGTGATGCCGTGCTCCTTGGCCAGGTAGTAGGCGGTCGCCAGGCCGTGCCCGCCGCCACCGACGATGATCACGTCGTATTCCTTCTTGGGCGTGGGATTGCGCCACTGGCGCTGCCAGTTCTCGTGATGGCTGAGCGCGTGCTTGACCAGCCCGAAACCCGAATAGCGTTGCATGGATTCTACTCCTGCTGGTGAAGGCGGTTAGAGAGCCGACTCGGTCTCGCGCGACGCCGCGGCGACCGGCGCCTCGTAGACCGGGTGGCGCGCGCACACGGCGGCGACCTTGTCGCGCACCTCGGCTTCCACGGCCTGGGTGTTGCCGCGCTCGGCCAGCACGTCGAGGATGTCGCAGATCCAGTCGGCCAGCTCGGCGCACTCCGACTCGTCGAAGCCGCGGCTGGTCACCGCCGGGGTGCCGATGCGCAGGCCGGATGTCACGAACGGGCTTTCCGGGTCGTTGGGCACGGCATTCTTGTTGACGGTGATGTGGGCCCGACCCAGCGCCGCATCGGCGTCCTTGCCGGTGACGCCCTGCTTGATCAGCGACACCAGGAACAGATGGTCGTCGGTACCGCCCGAGACCACGTCGTAGCCGCGCTCGAGGAACACCGCGGCCATGGCGCGGGCGTTGTCGAGCACCCGCTGCTGGTACTGGACGAACGCCTGGCTCATCGCCTCCTTGAAGGCCACCGCCTTGGCGGCGATCACGTGCATCAGCGGGCCGCCCTGCTGCCCGGGGAAGACCGCCGCGTTGAGCTTCTTGACCAGTGTCTCGTCGGCGTTGGCGGACAGGATCAGGCCGCCACGCGGGCCGCGCAGCGTCTTGTGGGTGGTGGTGGTCACCACGTGGGCATGGGGCAGCGGGCTCGGGTAGAGACCGGCGGCGACCAGGCCGGCGACGTGGGCCATGTCGACCATCAGCCAGGCCCCCACCTCGTCGGCGATGGAGCGGAAGCGCCGCCAGTCCACCACCCGCGCGTAGGCCGAGAAGCCGGCGATGATCATCTTGGGCTTGTGGCTGCGCGCCAGGCGCTCGACCTCGTCGTAGTCGATCTCGCCGGTTTCCGGGTTCAGGCCGTACTGCACGGCGTGATAGTGCTTGCCGGAGAAGTTGGGCGCGGCGCCGTGGGTCAAGTGCCCGCCATGGGCCAGGCTCATGCCCAGCACGGTGTCGCCCGGCTTGACCAGTGCCATGAACGCCGCCGCGTTGGCCTGGGCGCCGGAGTGCGGCTGCACGTTGGCGTAGTCGGCGCCGAACAGGTCGCAGGCACGGTCGATGGCCAGCTGCTCGACCACATCGACATGCTCGCAGCCGCCGTAGTAGCGACGGCCCGGATAGCCCTCGGCATACTTGTTGGTCAGCTGCGTGCCCTGGGCCTCCATTACGGCCCGGCTGGCGTAGTTCTCGGACGCGATCAGCTCGATGTGGGCTTCCTGACGCGCCACTTCATCGGCGATGGCGGCGGCGACCTGGGAATCGAAAGCGGCAAGACCGACCTGGTTCATGACGGACTCCTCATTGTTGTGGTGGTGGTCAGACGTCTTCTTGAATCTATCGGCAACCGGCGGGCGGTAAAAATTTGAAATCCTTATGCCCGGATAACCGCCGTCCGGCGTCGCCGATCCATGTCTCGATTAAAGGGGAGCCGCCCCGTCAAGGATTGAATAAATGCGACAGGCTTGCTGAATATCCCAGCCGCGCCGGCATCCGCCCACGGGCGCGGCCGGCCGTCGACGCCGGACCGGCGCCGATACGCCCTGGCCCGCATGAGCCGTGGCGAAGGGACGATACGCCTCAGAGTGCCGGACGGCCCTCGACGTGCAGGAAGAAGGGGTCGACCCGCTCGCGGCCGGTTTCGCTGGCGCGCTTGCGCATTTCCGACGGGGTCGCGCCGAATGTACTACGAAAGTGGCGGGAAAAATGCGCGGTATCGGCGAAGCCGCAGCGCTCGCCGATCTCGGTGATGCTCTTGCCGGTGTAGTGCAGCAGCCAGAGCCCGTAGCGCAGGCGCAGGTCGCGGGCGAACTTCTGCGGGCCGACGCCCAGCGTCTCGCGGAAGCGGCGCTCCAGGTTGCGTCGAGAGGTTCCCACCCGCTCGGCCAGCACGTCCATCGACATGGCCTCCCCCAGGTGCTGCTCGAGCACCGCCAGGGCGCGACGCACCAGGCGGTCCTCGACCTTGCCGAAGACCACCGGCTGGGGCTGCGGCTGGGAACCGGCCCGCGCCTCCTCGAGCAGCATGATGTGCAGGCTCTTCATGGCCCACGCCTTTCCCAGGTGGCGCTCGATCAGGTAGGCCGCCAGATCCGCCGAGGCCGCACCGCCGGCACAGGTGATGCGGTCGCCGTCGTCGACGAACAGCCGGTCGGCCACCGGCTCGATGGCGGGAAAGCGCTGGATCATGTCACGGTGGTGATACCAGCTCACGCAGCAGCGCCGCCCGGTCATCAGGCCGGCCTGGATCAGGGCGAAGACCCCGGTGCACACCCCCACCAGCGGAACCCGGAGCGCCGCCGCCCGGCGCAGATAGGCCAGCGCCGTGGTATCCGTGCGGGCCTTCTCGTCCTGCACGCCGCCGATGACCACGATATAGTCGAACTCGGCCGGGTCGCGGAACGTCTCGCAGGGCGAGACGGCCGCGCCGCAGCTGGACACGGCCGGCCCGCCGGTGCTGGTCATGAAGGTCCAGTGGCAGCGCAGCTGGCGCGAGCGGTCGCCCTCGTCGGCGGCCAGGCGCAGGCAGTCGACGAAGGCGGCGAAGGGCATCAGCGTGAAGCGATGCAGCAGGACGAAGCCGACCGACAGGGGTTCATCCCGGGAAGAGAGGCTCATCGTCGCTCCTGGCAGCATGGTGCGGTGTCCCGCGGCCCGAGGCGGGCCGACCGATCGTCCTATCCTGCCATCCGGCCACGTGGCACGGAAGCACACGACAGGACAGCACCGAACGACATGCCGTGCGGAAGGCGACTTCCAACAATGACACTCAGTATTCGCGTGGTCGAAAAAAGATGACAAACATACCCACCGACCTTCTCAGGACCTTCGTCACGATAAAGGACCTGGGCGGGTTCACCAGCGCCGGCGAGTTGCTGGGCCGCTCCCAGCCCGCCATCAGCCTTCAGATCAAGAAGCTGGAGGAACTCCTCGACACCCGGATATTCCTGCGTGGCTCCAGCCTCGAGCTGACCGAGGACGGAGAATATCTGTATCGGGCGGCCCGACAAATCCTGGAAATCAATGACCAGGTCATCGCCAAGGTCAGAGGGGAAAGCATCTCGGGGAAGGTCCGTCTGGGTATACCCAACGACTTCGAACTGGCCTTTCTGCCCAGGGCGCTGAGGAACCTCTCGAGGGTCTATCCCAATATCGTCATTGAAGTGGACTGCGAGATCAGCAAGGTCATCCTGCAGCGATACCAGAAGGGCTGCTATGACATTGCCCTGGCCATGGAGCGGGTACGGGAGGACGAGGACCGGGATTCTCGAGACTACCGGGTGGACAAGCTCGAATGGGTCTACAAGGAGCGCCAGCTTCTCGACCCGCATGAAGGGCCGCTACCCCTGATCGCCTATCCCCAGGGGTGCATCTATCGCGCCATCATGGAAGAAGGGCTACAGCGCCAGCAGGCCCCGTATCGGTTCACCTACACCAGCACCAGCCTTCTCGGCATCTTCTCGGCCATCGAGGAGGGGCTGGGGATTTCGGCCATGGCCAGCTCGGTCATCCCCGACCACCTGAAACAGGCCAGAAGCAACTGCCTCCCCGACCTGGGCCAGGTATGCATCGGGCTCTACTACAAGGAACGGGAAATGAGTGTGGCGAGCCGCCATGTCCTCGACTTCCTGCGCTCCGGCCTTGGCAACATGTAGCCCTGGCAGGGCCTTTCCACGCCGTCGGGCGTCCGGAAAGGCCCGCCGTGTCAGCGGAAGGTGGCGGCTATCCGGCTGATGCATTCCTCCAGGATCCACTCCCCCTTCTCGGCGGTGGCCTTGAGCGGTGACGACAGGGTCCCCGACTCCGGCACCCAGCTGGGATCGGGCGGGAAGACATCGTAGGGCGGAAATTCCGCCGGCGGGATATCCACGGCCCGGGACATGTCCACGAGCTCCGGATGAATCTTGAGCATGATCGAGGTTTCCAGCACCCCGCCATGCTCCACGGCCCATCCCGAAAACCCGTCGGGAAAGACCTTGCCGATCGTTTCCTCGCTGATGAAGTCCCAGTAGGAAAGCAGGATCACCTTGATGTCGATTCCCGCGAGCCTGGCCTGCCTGACGGCTCTATCGGCGGCCTCGACCAGGCACATGGAGTTCTCGAAATGCCCGTTGATCAACAGGAACTCCCGATTCCCGTGCTCCACGAAGGCCAGGATGACGTCATGAACGTAATTCTCGAGCGACTGGCTGCTGACACAGGTGGTTCCCGGGAAGAAGTTGCCGCCACCCGATTTCACCTGGGACTTGTACCCATAGGCGATCGGCGGCGACACCAGCATGTTCTGCGCGCTCTCGGCGACCCGGCAGGCAATGTAGTCGGGTATCAGCACGTCCGGGTTGAGCGACATGTGGGGGCCATGCTGCTCGATGGCCCCCACGGGGATGATGATTTTCCTGTCACCGTTCGACACCAGTCTTTCGTAGGAAACCCAATCCAGGTTCTCGACCTTGCACTTCATTGTTTTCGCCTCCGGCATACCCCATGCATTGAACGATCAGGTCATGCTTCCCTCCATGGGGCCGCGTGTTCACTGGCCCCATGGAGACAAGCACCACGGCCACGGATTCCTCAGACCTTCGACAGCGCAGCCCGACTTTCCACCGGATTCACCCGTGAACTTCCCAGCAGGTAATATGCCACACCGGAGACCAGGATGGTCGGCAGACTGGCCGTCGTGACCGCCGCAATCCCGGGGAAGCCGTAGGACAGGCCAAAGTACACGCACAGCCCCAGTGCCAGGCTGGTCACGCCGACCATGTTCCATCCATTGCCGTAGCTGTAGACGCCACCCTGCTCCCTGAACAGATCCTGTTCGTTGAGTCGTCCTCTGCGGATCAGAAGGTAGTCGACCAGGATCACCGTCCACAGGGGAATGAACAGGCCACCGATAACATTCAGGAAGGCCTCGAAGTACCCCAGGAAGGACGAGTAGAAGATGGGCGCAAAGCAGAGCGCCAGCTGAACCAGAGCCACGAACAGCAGGGCCTTCTTGGGGTTCCTGACGTTAAGGCTGCCCACGACCCCCATGCCGGCACCGTAGAGAACGGTCACATTCGTGCTGATGGTGGCGAAGATGAGCACCAGGAAGGAGACCAGGCCCAGGCCCAGGGCGGCCATGGTCGAGCTGGGGTCCGAATTGTTGGCGTCGAAATTGCCTGTCTGCAGGGCCACCCCGATCACCCCCAGGGCACCGATCACCATGAACCAGCCCTGGCCGATATTGATCCCCAGCCAGGTACCCACGGTCGCCCCCTTCGATGTCTTGGAGAAGCGCGAGAAGTCGGCAATCTGCGCCCAGGTCCAGCTGAAGCCGAAGGCCAGGTCGATATAGAAGGCCCACGTATGGCCGGGGTCGTCGATGGAGAATGACATGACCTCGCCGAGGTCCCATTGCGTGAACACGATATAGGTTTCCCAGCTCCCCAGGATGAGAAGCAGGATGCCCGAGATCCGCTCGAGATAGCGGATGGCCTCATGCCCCACCAGGGTGATGACGCCCTGTACGACCGCGGTCAGCAGGATGCCGATCACCAGTGGCCAGGTATCACCCGGCTCGCCATAGGCAGGCCACCCCCAGGCGTGCGAAAACACGAATGTCAGCGAAATGGCAGCAATATAGCTGTTAACGCTGGGCCAGCCGATCAGCACCATGAACTGGGCCAGGCCGGTCATCCTGCCGCCTTTTGCCCCCAGACACGGCCTTGAGACCGCCACGGTAGTGGCCCCGTAGCGATACCCGATATAACCGATTGCCGCCCAGGGGATCATCATCAGCGGCAGCCAGAGCAGGCTGTACTGAAGCACGAAGCTCATGCCCAGCGCGGCGGCCATCCCGCCAAAAAACCAGGAACCGGTATTGATCCCTGAACCGAACCATGTCCAGACGGTATCCACGAATCCATAGGTTCTTTTATCGGTACTTATTTTTTCCAACCCATATTCACTATATTTCTTGTTATCACTCATGGCTTTCACTCCAACACCATTGGAAAAAAGGGGAGCCCGGCTCCCCTTTTAATCGTTCACTTGATGATATTGTGCTCCGGACCGTACGGGAATCCGGTGATATTCTCGGCCCCGTGCTCGTTGACCACCAGGATGTCGTGCTCGCGGTAGCCACCGGCGCCGGGCTGGCCTTCCGGGATCATGATCATCGGCTCCATGGACACTACCATGTTGGGCTCGAGCACGGTCTCGATATCCTCGCGCAGCTCGAGGCCCGCCTCGCGGCCGTAGTAGTGGCTCAGCGTACCGAAGGAGTGGCCGTAGCCGAAGGTGCGATACTTGAGCAGGCCATGTCGGGCGAAGATCTCGTTGAGCTCGTGGGCGATGTCGCAGCAGCGCACGCCGGGCTTGATCAGCTCCTGACCGCGGCGATGGACCTCGCAGTTGGCCTGCCAGAGCCGCAGGTGCTCGTCGGAGGCATGCTCGCAGAACAGGGTGCGTTCCAGCGCCGTGTAGTAGCCGGAGATCATCGGGAAGGTGTTGAGGCTCAGGATGTCGCCGGGCTGGACGCGGCGGCTGGTGACCGGGTTGTGCGCGCCGTCGGTGTTGATGCCGGACTGGAACCACACCCAGGTGTCCATCAGCTCGCTGTTCGGGTAGGTCCTGGCGATCTCGCGCACCATGGCGGCCTGCCCGGCCAGCGACACCTCATACTCCGGCACCCCGGCGGCGATGGCGTCGCGCACGGCCACGCCCCCCACATCGGCGATACGCGCGCCCTGGCGAATCAGCGCGATCTCCTCGGCGGACTTGATCATGCGCATCTTCATCGTCGGCACGCCGATATCGACCAGCTCGACATCGCCCAGCGCATCCACCAGTTTCTGCTTGTTCTGCAGGGTCAGGTGGTCGAATTCGACACCGACGCGCCGACGACCTTCGCACAGCTGCTTGACGGCCTTGAAGAAGTTGTCCTTCTGCCAGTCGGTGTAGACGATGTTGTCGCCCAGGCGATTGCGGCGATAGGGCTGCCCCCCGTCGATGTTGGCGGTGACGGTGGTGAAGGTGTCCTGGGTCACCACCAGGCCGTAATCACGACCGAACTTGCAATAGACGAAGTCACTGAAGTAGTTGATGTTGTGATAGGAGGTCAGTACCACCGCATCGACGGACTGCTGGGCCATGTAGTCCCGCAGACGGCTCAGGCGGCCCTGCATCTCCTCGTCGGAAAAGGTGGGAACGACCTTGTCACCATTGGGGATGGAAATCAGCGAAGGGAGTTGCATCTTGTTCTCCTTGTGTCTTTCAAGCGACTTTCAGGGTGGGTCGGCTGTCGATCTTCACCAGCAGGTCAGCGGCTTCCGGTGAAGAGGACTTTTCCGAAAACTCGAAGACGCGCATCGTGTAACGCACCTCGAGAATCTTGATCAGGCGACAGACATGATTGAAATCCTCGCTGTCCGTCTCGAACTCGAACCCCAGGAACCGGGTGCCGAAGACATCGACGACATAACAGCGAGTGAGTCTGCCGATCAGGGCCATGTCCTTGCGAAGACCTGCCGGCATCAGGTCCGCTTGCGGGAGGGATTTCGCCCTGAACATGAGTTTCCAGACTTTCATCTCGGCCGCCTCGCCATGCGTGTATTACGACTATCGACAGCCCGGGCGAAGCCGGCAAATGACTAGTCCAAATGCGCCCATTTGCGTTCGCAAATGGGCCGCGGGCGGCCCGTTCGGGGCGATCCGCAAGCGGCTGTAATGACGGTGAAAGCGGCCTGTCCATGGGGGCATGGGAAGGGGGCGCCGACCACGGCTCGATCGGCCACGATTCGACCCGCCGGGGCTCGACGAGGTGCTGCCGGCCAGGGTGCGTGGGGTAGGCGCTCGGGGAGGAGCTCGACGCCCGCGCCAGGGGAATGCGAGTTGCGGCCGGGGCACCCGGTTGCCGACAATGGCTCCCTCGCGGGCTGCGCCAGCCGCCCGCGCCCGCCTCGTCACGACACAGGAAGAAAAGGATCACGCATGCTCGGCGAACTCTTCGCGGTGATGGCCCCCGTCTTCTTCGGCGCCAGCCTGGGCTTCGGCTGGGTGCGGCTGGGCCACGACTACCCGGTCGAGTTCATCACCCGGCTGGTCTTCAACATCGGCACGCCGACGCTGATCCTGGCCTCGCTCAACGGCGCCGACATCGACCCCGGCAGCTTCGGCCGCACCCTGCTCGGCACGCTGCTGGTCATCACCGTGATGGGGCTGGCCAGCCTGGCGATCGCCCGGGTGCTGGGCAAGCCGTGGCGCACCGTGATCCTGCCGACGATGTTTCCCAACACCGGCAACATGGGCCTGCCGGTCACCCTTTATGCCTTCGGCAATGCCGGCTTCGCCTACGCCATCACGGTGATGGTGTCGGTCTCGCTGGTCCAGTTCACCTTCGGCACCCTGCTGTCGAGCCGCAGCGGCCGCCCGCTGCGCTCGCTGGCCCGCACGCCGGTGGTCTACGCCATCCTGATCGCCACGGCAATGCTGCTCACCGGCACCACCCTGCCGGCCTGGCTGGCCAACACCGTGGAGCTGATCTCCGGCTTCAGCGTGCCGCTGATGCTGATCACCCTCGGCGTCTCGCTGGGGCGGATCCGTGTTCGCAACCTGGCCGCCGGCGTCCACTTCAGCCTGCTGCGCATCCCGGCGGCGGCGCTGCTGGCCTATGCCGTCGGCCACCTGCTGGGCCTGCCGCCCCTGGCCCAGAGCGTGCTGGTGCTGCAGATGAGCATGCCGGTGGCGGTGTTCAACTACCTGTTCGCCCAGCGTGCGCGCCGTGAACCCGAGTTCGTCGCCGGCCTGGTGCTATGCTCAACACTGTTGTCGTTTGTCTATCTGCCGGTGCTGCTGGCGGTGATGATGTGACGGCCGGCTCGGCGGCGTGGCATCCAGGCACCACCGGCGCGATGTCGTGGAGTACGCCGCCATGTCGCTTTCCCCTGCCCCGTTCGACGAGACGTCCGCCCCGAGGTTGACTCGCCGTCGTCTGCTGGCCGCCCTGCTCGCCCTCGGCCTGCTTCCCGTGCTCGGACCGCCAGGGTGGGCCGCGATGGCCGCTACCACGACCGTGCCGGATGACGGCTGGCTGCTCGCCCCCGGGGATCGCTGATGCACATCGACCTGGCGAGCTACGCCGCCCGGGGTCCGCTGGCGGATGTCTGCATCATCGGCAGCGGCGCGGCGGGGCTGACCCTGGCCACCCGGCTGGCCCGGCGCGGGCGTCGGGTGCTGCTGTGCGAAGGCGGCGATCAGGTGTTCACCGAGCGCTCCCAGGCGCTCTATCGCGGCGAGAGCGTCGGCGATCCGTACATTCCGCTGGATGCCGCGCGGCTGCGTTTCTTCGGCGGCTCGACCAATCACTGGGGCGGCATGTGCCGGCCGCTGGACGCCTACGACTTCACCGCCAAGCCGGCGGACCCGCGCACCGCCTGGCCGATCGGCCGTGACGACCTGGCCCCGGCCTACCCGGCGGCCGCCGAGATCCTCGAGGTCTCGCCGATTCCGCCGGACACGCGCATCCCGGGACTGGCGCTCAAGCGCGTGCACTTCTCGATCGGCCCCGCCACCCGGCTCAAGGACAAGTACGCCGACGAGGTCGCCCGCTCACCGCACCTGCACTACAGCCGGAACACCAACCTGTTCGGCCTGGAGACCCGCGACGGCCGCATCACCGGTGCTGTGGTCAGGAACTACACGGGCGGCACGTATCGCCTCCGGGCGCGATACGTCGTGCTCGCCTGCGGCGGCATCGAGAACTCGCGGCTGCTGCTGTGGTGCAATCGGCAAAGCGGCGGCCGGGTGATCCGGCAAGCCGCGACGCTGGGTCGCTACTGGATGGATCACCCGCACGCCACCCTGGGCCGGGCCCTCGTCTTCGCCCCGGCGGCCCTGGGGCTCGACGCCAGCCAGAGCGTGTTCCTGGCCCCCACCCCGGCGATGCTCGCCACCCGGGGCGTTCTCAACTGCGGCCTGCGCCTGCACCGCATGAGCCCCGAGGACGGCGAGGCGCTGGCCACCCATCTGGCCCTCATCGCGCCCCGCCTCGGCGAACGGCTGCGCCGGCAGCCACCCGGCTCGCGCTGCGGCGTGGTGCTGCGCGCCGCCTGGGAACAGCAACCGCATCCCGAGAGCCGGGTCGAGCTCGACGACGATGACCGCGACGCCCTGGGCATGCCGCGCTCGCGTCTGGTCTGGCGCAAGACCGCCCTGGACCATCACACGGTGCGCGAGTGCGTGCTGACCCTGAACGACTACCTGCGTCGCCGCGACATCGGCCGTGTCCAGCTCGAGCCGTGGCTGGCCGACGACACCCTGCAGTTCCCCGAGGACGGCGAACTGGCCGGGCGTCACCACATGGGCGGCACGCGCATGGCCGACACTCCCGAGCACGGCATCGTCGACCGCGACTGCCGGGTGTTCGGCCAGGACAACCTCTACATCGGCGGCTCCAGCGTCTTCCCGTCGAGCGGTCACGCCAACCCGACCCTGACCCTGGTGCAGCTGGCGGTACGCCTGGCCGATCACCTCGACGCCCGGCTGGGCTGACCCCGCCGTCAACGAAAACGGGCCACGCGATGGCGTGGCCCGTGGCTCGGGAAACGGACGCTTATCTCAGCTCTCGCTTTCGGTCTCGTCCAGCACGTAGTCGGCCTTCACCGGACGGCGGATCCACAGCGGATCGCTCCAGGCGGTGTCGCCGTCGGCGTCGTCGACCTCCAGCGCCACCCAGCCGTCGGCATCGCCGGGGATGGTGAAGTCCAGGGTTGTCTCGTGACCGTCGAGCTGGCGGGTCTCGAGCACCTTGCCGCCCCGGCCGATCAGCCGCGCCTCGGCCAGGCCGTCGACCGCCTGTACCTTGACCGACCAGTGGCCCTCGGCATCGCCGGCCAGGCGCAGGGTGTCGCCGAACAGCCGCTCGACGGGGAACAGCAGCGGCCCCTGGGTGGCGTAGGCATGGCCGTCCTTCAGCGCCCGCGCGAAGCCGTCGACGCTCAGTTCGCCCGGCACGTGCGCCATCATCCGCATGCGCCCGGTCAGCTGGTTCCAGACGTCATGGGTGTCGGTGCCGGCGGTCAGGTACATTTGCAGCCCCTGGTCCCAGAAGCGGTGGACGCTCTCGAGCGTCCTGGCGTTGTCGACCTCGGCGTTGAGCTCGACCAGGTCGAAGGCCGGCGTGAAGCCGCCGGGCACCTTGTCCTCGGCCAGGTTGCCCAGGTAGCCGTAGCCGTTGTAGGGATGGTTGGTGGGTACCACCTCGGCGCCCATGCGCCGTGCATCGGCGATGATCGTCTGGACATCGGCGGTGCCGGGATCGACCTGCAACTGGCTGTCGAGAGCGATCGGGAAGGGATTCATGTGCCCCCACGACGGCGAGATCTCGATCGACGGAATGAACGGCACTCCACGCTGCTTCGACAGCGTCGCCATGGTGTCGAGGTTGGCGGTCGAGTCGTGGTCGCTGACGAAGGTCAGGTCGAGGTCGGTGGCCAGCTGCGCGCGCACCACCATCTCGGGCGGCGTCACGCCCTCGAGCATGTTGGCGTGATGGTGCAGGTCGGCGCCGTACCAGTGGCGCTGGTTGGGCTCGGCCAGGCGCTCGATCCCGACGTTCCGCTCGAGCGTCTGGCCGGCGTCGAGGCTCACGGCCAGAGTCTGCGAGCGAGCGGTGAAGCCCGCACCGGCGTTGACTGCCAGCCGATAGTCGCCGGGGGCCAGCGACAGCTCGGCATGGCCGACCGGGTCGAGCCGGGTGAAGAAGGTCTGCTTGCCGAGGAACTCCACCGGCGGTTGATGGCCTTGCTCGATCGTGATGCGCGCATCGCGCGGCGTGCCGCTGCCCGTTTCCGCCACGTCGAGCGACAGCGTGCCCGGCCCGGCCAGGTCATCGAAGGTCAGCGAGCGCTGCGCCCCCTTGGCCAGCGAGACCTCGACCCTGTCGCTGTTGGCATAGCCTTCGCCCGTCGCGTAGAGCGCGTAGTCGCCGACCGGCAGGTCGATGGCGAAATGCCCCTTGTCGTCGGCAAGCGTCCAGGCATAGGGGCTGCCGGCCTTCTCGACCATCACCAGGCCGCTGGCCGGCACCCCGCCGTCGCGCCCCTCGAGGGTGCCCGCGACATGGCCGCTGGCGAGCCCCTTGCGGGCGATCTCGTTGGCCACCACCGGTGCCAGGTCGCCCTCGGGCACCACCTGCAGCCAGCCCTCGAAGGTCCGCGACTCGCCCGGCGCCAGGCTGTGCTCGAGGTAGAGATCGCGCCCGCCGTAGTTGATGCGGTCGAAATAGGGCGCGTGCAGGGCGATCGCCCAGTCGCGGTCATAGCCCACGAAGCGGTCGGTCAGGGCGTCGTCGGCCGGGGTCTCCTTGGCACCGCCGAGGCCCGGCACGCCGAAGCGGTAGCCGGTATCCGGCCACAGGGTGAAGCCCGAACGCAGCTTTTTCAGGGGCGTGTCACCGCGGTTGTCGAGGGTCGTCTCGAGATGCACCCGGTCGCTGCCCGCTTCCAGGGTGTAGGTGGTGGTGACCATCGCCTCGCCGAAGTTGCGGGCGATCTCGATCACCGCCCGCTCGGGAGAGCGCTCGACGACCCTGATCGTCTTGCCGTCGTTGGGCCACGCCGACCAGTTGTTGGGGATGAAGTCGGCGAAGGCGATGCGATCGAGGTCGATCTTGCCGCCCTTGACCGCCGCCAGGTCGACCAGGGTGCCGCGCGGCACGCCCCAGGGCGGCTGGGAGGCCACGGCGATCGAGAAGGCCAGATGATCGTTGGCCACGGTGATGTCCTCGGCGGCAGTCGCCTCGCCGTCGGGAATCGGCGTGGCGCCGCGGGTCACGCTGACCTGCGCCTGGGCACTCGCGGCAAGCAGGCCCAGGGCCAGCCCGACCCACACCGGGCGGGAAAGCATCGAAAAGCGTCCGTTCATGGCAGGACTCCCTTGCATATTGGTTTTTTATGGAAATCGTCGCCATTTATCATGCTGTATTTTGATCGAACGTTCAAATTACCCCGCGACGACGAGTCTCCCGCCCCACGTGCGCTTCCCGCGCCAAACGGGTAGCCTCGAGTAACGGCCCCGGAACACCCCGGGGCGGTACGCCAAGCCGTCACGACAAGGACAAGGAAGCGCCGCGATGGACCCGATGCTCTGGTTGACCTATGTGGGCGTGATCACCGCGCTGATCGCCTTTCCCGGGCCGGTGGCCCTGCTCTGCACCAGTCAGGGGCTGCGTCACGGCCGACGCCGGGCCCTGTTCACCATTGCCGGCGGCATCGTCGCGGCGCTGGTGATGATGTCGCTCTCGGCGATGGGACTGGGAGCGGTGCTGGCCACCTCGGAAACCGCCTTCACGCTGCTCAAGTACCTGGGCGCGGCCTACCTGGTCTACCTGGGCGTGCAGGCCTGGCGCGCGCCGCCGGAGCCTCCGGTCGTGGCGACGCAGGAGACACGGGACGCCATGCCGGTCAGCGTCTGGCGGCTGTTCCGGCGCGGCTTCACGGTGGGCATCAGCAACCCCAAGGACCTGCTGTTCTTTGCCGCGCTGTTCCCGGGCTTCATCGACCTCGGTGCCCCCCAGGCGCCGCAGTTCGCGCTCCTCGCGCTGACCTGGCTGGTCATCGACGGCGGCCTGATGACGCTCTACTCCTCCCTCGGCGAGCGCCTGGGCCGCTGGCTGGGCACCCGCCGCCGGGTACGCCGCTTCAACCGCCTCACCGGCGGGCTGTTCGTGGTGGCCGGCGGTTCGCTGGCCGGCGCCAACTGAGTACTGCGTAGCCTGCGCCCATGAAAAAACCCCCGGCCGGATGGCACGGGGGTTTCTGGCTGCCCGGAAGCCGGGCCGGCGTCCGCTTACTTGCGGCTGAGCGCGGCACCGAAGCGCTTGTTGAAGCGCTCGACGCGGCCACCGGTGGTCGCCTGCTTCTGCTTGCCGGTGTAGAACGGGTGGCAGTTGGAGCAGACGTCCAGGGAGAAGTCCTCGCCGGCGGTGGAGCCGAAGGTGTGGGTGGCACCGCAGGAGCAGGTCGCGGTAACCGTCTTGTATTCCGGGTGGATACCTTGTTTCATCGTGAGCCTCGTTAAACGGTGTGCCGCCACCCGATCCGGGAAACCGGCCCCGATCTGCTTTACTCGGCGAAGCGTCGTTGGAATCCCTCTCAGAATGCTCATTTACTTCATGTAAACTGCGCGTCTTCGAGGTATTCCGCCTAGCCGCGCCATCGTCAGCAACGATCGTGGCTCGGTTTCCAGCCCGTCGGGCACCGCACACGGGTTGAGATAACCGGTTATCGTTCTCGCCACCCCGGGCCGCGTCGGCGACGGGGCGCAAGAAGGCGACGCATCATAGCAGAGACATCAGTGGAGGCCAATTGTCCAGCCCTTCTCCCGGCAGCGGCGTCGCCGTGCTCGGCGTGGCCGTGCCCACGCCGCTGCGCCGCCTGTTCGACTATCGCCCCGGTGCGGCGGCCCCCGAGGGCGGCTGGCAGCCGGGGCTGCGCGTGCGGGTGCCGCTGGGACGCCGCGAGGTGGTGGGTGTAGTCGTGGAATGCCGCGCCCACAGCGAACTGCCGCTCGACACCCTCAAGCCGGTCTCCGCCTGCCTGGACACCCAGCCGCTGCCGGCGGACTGGCTGTGGCTGTGCCGCTTCACCGCCCGCTACTACCAGCACGCGCTGGGCGACACCCTGCATCAGGCCATGCCGGTGCTGCTGCGCCAGGGGCGGCCGCTGGAGGCGCGTACCCGCGAGCGCTGGCAGCTGACCGCCGCCGGCCGCGACACGAGCGCCGCGCAGCTCGGCCGGGCCCGTCGCCAGGCCGAGCTGCTCGAGCTGCTGCGCCAGCATCCGCGCGGCGTGGTGCATTCGGTGATCAGCGCCCAGGGGTTCGCCCGAGCCCAGCTGCAGGGGCTGGCCGACAAGGGACTGGCCAGCGCCACCGAGGAGCCGTTGACCGCCGTGCCGGCCCCGCGCCAGGGCGGCCTGCTCGCCGAACCGGCGCTGACGCTGAACCGCGAACAGGCCGCGGCGCTGGCGGCGCTCCACGAGGGGCTCGAGCGCTATCACCCCTGCCTGCTGCAGGGTGTCACCGGCAGCGGCAAGACCGAAGTGTATCTTCAGCTGATCGAGGCGGTGGTGGCCCACGACCGCCAGGCACTGGTGCTGGTGCCCGAGATCGGCCTGACCCCGCAGACCCTGGCCCGCTTCCGGCGGCGCTTTCGCGTGCCGGTGGTGGCGCTGCACTCGCAGCTCACCGATGCCGAGCGCCTGGACGCCTGGGAGGCCGCCCGCGCCGGGCGCGCGCCGATCGTCATCGGCACCCGCTCGGCGATCTTCACCCCGCTGGCCCGCCCCGGGGCGATCATCGTCGACGAGGAGCACGACGGCTCGTTCAAGCAGCAGGACGGCCTGCGCTATCACGCCCGCGACCTGGCGATCATCCGCGCCCACCGCGAGGGCATTCCGGTAGTGCTGGGCAGCGCCACGCCGTCGCTCGAGAGCCTGGTCCAGGCCCGTGCCGGCCATTATCGCCACCTGCAGCTGACCCGCCGCGCCAGCCACCACGCCCCGGCCCGGCTGGAACTCGTCGACCTGCGCGGCCGTCGCCGCCAGGGCGGGCTGGTCCCGCCGGTGATCGACGCCATTCGCCAGGCGCTCGCCGCCGGCAACCAGGTGCTGGTGTTCATCAACCGTCGCGGCTTCGCGCCCACCCTGGCCTGCCACGCCTGCGGCTGGCTGGCCGAATGCGACCACTGCGACGCCCGCCTGACCCTGCACCGCCAGCCGTCGCAGCTGACCTGCCACCACTGCGAGCGCCAGCGCCCGCTGCCGGACGCCTGCCCCGACTGCGGCAGCGCCGACCTGCGCCCGCTGGGCACCGGCACCGAACGCAGCGAGGAAACCCTGGCGGCACTGTTCCCCGACGTCGCCGTGCATCGCATCGACCGCGACAGCACCCGGCGCAAGGACGCCCTCGAGCAGACCCTGGCGGAGATCCGTCGCGGCGAGCCGGCCCTGCTGGTGGGCACCCAGATGATCGCCAAGGGCCATCACCTGCCCCACGTCACTCTGGTCGTGGTGGTCAATGCCGACGCCGGGCTCTATGCCAGCGACTTCCGCGCCCTGGAACACAGCGCCCAGCTGCTGGTGCAGGTCGCCGGGCGTGCCGGACGCGCCGAGCACCCCGGCCGGGTGCTGGTCCAGACCCTGCACCCGGAAGACCCGCACCTGCGCCTGCTCGCCGAGCGCGGCTACGAGGCCCTGGCCGAGCAGCTGCTGGAGGAACGCCGCGCGGCCGGCCTGCCGCCCTACCGCCACCTGGCCCTGCTGCGCCTGGAGAGCCCCCGCGAGGCCGACGCCACGCAGCTCGCCGGCGAGGCCGCCGAGGCGCTGCGCGACTGGCTGGCCTCGCATGCCCTGGCGGTGGACTGCCTGGGCCCGGTCCCGGCCCCCATGGAGCGCCGCCAGAACCGCTACCATGTGCAGACGATGCTGCGCAGCGAACGTCGCGGCCCCCTGCACGATGCCTGCGCCTGGCTGGTCCGCTGGCTCGAGGCGCAGCCCGGGGCCCGCCGGGTGCGCTGGTCGCTGGACGTGGACCCGCAGACACTGAGCTGAGTGCCACGAGCCACGAGCATCAGACTAGCCGAAGCCCGAAGCCCGAAGCCCGAAGCCCGAAGCCCGAAGCCCGAAGCCCGAAGCCCGAAGCCCGAAGCCAATGTTGTGGGTTTAAAGCCGGGCCGCAATTGCCGATAATGAGCGCCCATGCTCCAGGGACTCCCTGACCGAGCGACGCTTTCCACGCCGGTGCCGCGCGTCACGTCCATGCTGTCGACCGCGCCGCTGACCCGGGCCACAGGACACTGCACGCAAGCCACATGAAAGAGACCATCATCGCGCTGCTCGACGAGGCGCTGGCCGCGCTCAAGCAGCAGGGCCTCGTGCCCGCCGACACCGCTCCCCGCTACAAGGTCGATCCCACCAAGGACAAGGCCCACGGCGACTACGCCAGCAATCTGGCGATGACCCTCGCCAAGCCGGCGGGCAAGCCGCCCCGCGAGATCGCCCAGGCGCTCGTCGACGCCCTGCCGGACAGCCCGGCGGTGCGCCACGTGGAAATCGCTGGCCCCGGCTTCCTCAACTTCTTCGCCGCCACCGACGCCGTGGCTCAGGTGGTGAAGGCGGTACTCGAGACCGGCGACACCTTCGGTCGCAGCCTGACCGGCGCCGGCGAGAAGGTGCAGGTCGAGTTCGTCTCCGCCAACCCCACCGGTCCCCTGCACGTGGGCCACGGTCGCGGCGCGGCGATCGGCGACTGCCTGTGCCGCCTGCTCGAGGCCACCGGCTACGACGTGACCCGCGAGTTCTACTACAACGACGCCGGCGCCCAGATCCAGAACCTGGCGCTCTCGGTCCAGGCCCGCGCCCGGGGGCTCACCCCCGATGACCCGAGCTGGCCCGAGGACGGTTATCGCGGCGGCTACATCGTCGACGTGGCCGAAAGCTACCTGGCCGGCGAGACTGTCGACGCCGACGACCAGCACGTCACCGCCGCCGCCGACCCGGATGACCTCGACGCCATCCGCCGCTTCGCGGTGGCCTATCTGCGTCGCGAACAGGACCTGGACCTCAAGGCCTTCGGCGTCGAGTTCGACGTCTACTTCCTCGAGTCCTCGCTGTACCGCGACGGCAAGGTCGCGGCCACCGCCGAGCGCCTTACCGACAAGGGCCACACCTACGAGCGGGACGGCGCCACCTGGCTGCGCACCACCGAGTTCGGTGACGACAAGGACCGGGTGATGCGCAAGACCGACGGCGACTACACCTACTTCCTGCCCGACGTGGCCTATCACCTGGACAAGTGGCAGCGCGGCTTTACCACCGTGATCAACGAGCAGGGCGCCGACCACCACTCCACGGTGACCCGCGTGCGGGCCGGGCTGCAGGCGCTGGAAGCCGGCATCCCCCAGGGCTGGCCCGACTACGTGCTGCACCAGATGGTGCTGGTCACCCGCTCCGGGGAAGAGGTCAAGCTCTCCAAGCGGGCCGGCAGCTACGTCACCCTGCGCGACTTGATCGACGAGGTCGGCCGCGACGCCACTCGCTACTTTCTCGCCGCGCGGCGTGCCGATTCGCAGCTGACCTTCGACATCGACCTGGCCCGCTCGCAGTCCAACGATAACCCGGTCTACTACGTGCAGTACGCCCACGCGCGCCTGTGCAGCGTGATGCGCAAGGCAGAGGCCGACGGTCGCCCCTTCGACCACGCCGAGGCCATGGACAGCCTGGCGCGGCTCGAGAGCGATCAGGAAAAGGCGCTGATGAACCGGCTGGCACGCTACCCGGAAGTAGTCGAGCATGCCGCCGCCAACCGCGAACCGCAGCAGATCGCCCAGTACCTGCAGGATCTCGCCGCCGATTTCCACACCTGCTACAACGCCGTCAAGGTCATGGTCAACGATGCACCGCTGCGCAACGCGCGCCTGGCGCTGGGGCTGGCGACGCGCCAGGTACTGCGCAACGGCCTCGACCTGCTGGGCGTGAGTGCACCCGAGGAGATGTAAGCCATGGCTCGCAGCGCCGCCGCCGGCAGCAATCGCCGCCGCAACGCCACGCCCCGCAAGGGCGCGACGACACGCAGCAAGAAGCCGGCGTCCTCGGCACCGTCACGAGGGCTGCGTGTGCCCGGCTGGCTGTGCGGCCTGATCGGCCTGGTCGCCGGTTTCGCGCTCGCGCAGTACTTTCAGCAGAGCGCTCCACCGGTGGCGGCGCTGATGCCCAAGCCGGCGACCCAGCAGGCCAGTGGCACGACAGCCGCACCGGCCGGGAGCAAGGCCGCCGACAAGAGCGCGGCCGAGGCCGGCAGCAACGAACCGGCCATGCCGACCTTCGAGTTCTACACCCTGCTGCCGGAATCCGAGGTCGTGGCGCCCAAGGTCGAGGCCTACCAGTCCACGCCTCGCCCCGGAACCTCGACGACGACGAAGAAGGGCGACAAGGCCGCCAAGGCGGCCAGCTACATGCTCCAGGCCGCCTCCTTCCGCGACATGCCCGACGCCAAGCGGCTCGCCGGGCGCCTCAGCGACCTGGGCCTCAAGGCCAAGATCTCCGACGTCAAGGCCAACGGCAACCAGACCTGGCATCGCGTGCAGGTCGGCCCCTATGACGACACCCGCGAGCTCAGCCGCGCCAAGGACCTGATGGTCACCCAGGGCATCGAGCCGCTGATGATCCGCCTGCAGCAGTGACCCGGCCAGGCGCCGTCCGCCCGTCTCGGCGGGCGGCCGCCGGATGCTCCCCGACGGCGCGGCCCGGTGGCCGATTCCTCGCGACTGAAGTCGCTCCCACGGCCAGGCTCGGGATGACCAGCCTGCCGAAGAGATCGCGGCTGGCCAGCCGTGCCTGGCCGGCCGCACCTAACCAGCCGTGCTTGACCAGCCGTGCTTGATTTCAGTCCCTGCCGCCCACATCTCCCCTGTCACCCCTTTGATCGAGCATCGGCCCCGACCCGATGCGCCATTCGTCATCGGGCGACCCGCCGGCGTCGGCGTCGCCCAGCAACGGAGTTTTCCGCGCTATGACCACCATCGTTTCCGTGCGCCGCAATGACCAGGTCGCCCTGGCCGGCGACGGCCAGGTGTCCCTGGGCAACACGGTTCTCAAGGGCAATGCCAGCAAGGTGCGCCGCCTCTACCGCGGCCAGGTGCTGGCGGGCTTCGCCGGCGGCACCGCCGACGCCTTCACGCTGTTCGAGCGCTTCGAGGCCCAGCTCGAGAAGTACCAGGGCCATCTCACCAAGGCCGCCGTCGAGCTGGCCAAGGAGTGGCGCACCGACCGGGCGCTGCGCCGTCTCGAGGCGATGCTGGTGGTGGCCGACAGGACCGCCTCGCTGATCATCACCGGCAACGGCGACGTGGTGGAACCGGAGTACGGCGTGATCGCCATCGGCTCCGGCGGCAACTACGCCCTGGCCGCCGCCCGCGCGATGCTCGACAACACCGAGCTCTCGGCGAAGGAGATCACCGCCAAGTCACTGGATATCGCCGCCGACATCTGCGTCTTCACCAACCACAACGTCGTCCTCGAGGAGCTCGCCTGACCATGTCCCAGATGACCCCCCGCGAGATCGTTCACGCGCTCGACCAGTTCATCATCGGCCAGCACGACGCCAAGCGGGCGGTGGCGATCGCCCTACGCAACCGCTGGCGGCGCATGCAGCTCGACGACGAGCTGCGTCCCGAGGTCACGCCCAAGAACATCCTGATGATCGGCCCCACCGGGGTGGGCAAGACCGAGATCGCCCGCCGTCTGGCCAAGCTGGCCCGGGCGCCGTTCATCAAGGTCGAGGCGACCAAGTTCACCGAGGTCGGCTACGTCGGCCGCGATGTCGAGTCGATCATCCGCGACCTGGTCGAGATGGCGATCAAGATGGTCCGCGAACAGGCCAAGGAAGAGGTCGGCCACCGCGCCGAGGACGCCGCCGAGGACCGCATCCTCGACGCCCTGCTGCCGCGCCCGCGGGGCAGCGAGTACGACCACGGTCGCGACGACTCCGCCGCCCGCCAGGCCTTCCGCAAGAAGCTGCGCGAGGGCCAGCTCGACGACAAGGAGATCGACATCGAGGTCACGCCCCAGGGCGCCGGCGTCGACATCATGACCCCGCCGGGCATGGAGGAGATGACCAGCCAGCTGCAGAACCTCTTCTCGAGCATGAACAAGCAGAAGACCGAGACCAAGCGGGTCAAGGTCAAGGATGCCTGGCAGCTGCTGCGCGACGAGGAGGCCGCCAAGCTGGTCAACGAGGAGGACATCAAGCGTCGCGCCGTCGAGGCGGTGGAGCAGAACGGCATCGTCTTCCTCGACGAGATCGACAAGGTCGCCAAGGGCAGTGGCCAGTCCAGCGGTGGCGAGGTCTCCCGCGAGGGCGTGCAGCGCGACCTGCTGCCGCTGATCGAGGGCTCGACGGTCTCCACCAAGCACGGCATGGTGCGTACCGACCACATCCTGTTCGTCGCCTCGGGCGCCTTCCACCTGTCCAAGCCCTCGGACCTGATTCCCGAGCTGCAGGGTCGCCTGCCGATCCGGGTCGAACTCTCGGCGCTCTCCCCCGAGGACTTCAAGCGCATCCTCACCGAGCCCTCCGCCTCGCTGACCAAGCAGTACCAGGCGCTGATGGCCACCGAGGGGCTGGAGATCCGGTTCGCCGAGGACGGCATCGCGCGCATCGCCGAGATCGCCTGGCAGGTCAACGAGGGCACCGAGAACATCGGCGCGCGCCGCCTGCACACGGTGATGGAGCGTCTGCTCGAGGAAGCCTCCTACCAGGGCGGCGACCTGCAGGGGCCGCTGGTCATCGACGCCACCTACGTCGACTCGCAGCTCGGCGAGCTGGCCAAGGACGAGGATCTGTCCCGTTACATTCTCTAAGCCACGGGCCACGGGCTTCGGGCCTCGAGAAGCTCGAAGCTCGAAGCTCGAAGCTCGAAGCTCGAAGCTCGAAGACAGCGTCAAGCTTGCCAGGATCTGGGACAATGGCCCTGGCAAGCTTACCGCTTATGACTCACCGGAGGTGCTTATGACCGCCCCGATCCCCACCCGTGTGCACTACCACCGTCAGACGCGCGAACTCGAGCTCGGCTACGCCGACGGCACCACCTACCGCCTGTCCGCCGAGTACCTGCGCGTCTACTCGCCCTCGGCCGAGGTGCGCGGCCACGGCCCCGACACCGCCACGCTGCAGACCGGCATGAAGCACGTGGGCCTGACGAACATCACCCAGGCCGGGCGCTACGCCCTCAAGCTGCACTTCGACGACGGCCACGACACCGGCCTCTACAGCTGGGACTATCTCCACGACCTGGCCGTCCGTCAGGAGGCCAACTGGGCCGACTACCTGAAGCGGCTCGAGGCCGCCGGCGCCTCCCGCGAGCCGCTGGGCATCCCCGTCCGGCAGCTGTGAGGCGGCGACAAGGCGACGCAGACAAGCCACGCCCGGCGACGCTACAATGGCGCCCACTTCGCAACGACAGCGGCCCGCACGGCCGTCCCCCGCCGGGCCCGGTGACTCCTGCCGCGCCCGGCGGGCGGTTCGCCGCCACAGACAAGGGAAGCCCATGACCAAGCGCACGACCCACTTCGGCTATCAGGAAGTGCCCGTGGAGGAAAAAGCCGCCCGGGTGGCCGATGTCTTCCACTCCGTGGCCAGCCGCTACGACCTGATGAACGACCTGATGTCGCTGGGCATCCACCGGCTGTGGAAGCGCCTGACCCTGGAGCGTGCCGGGGTGCGCCGCGGCCAGTCGGTCCTCGACATCGCCGGCGGCACCGGCGACCTGACCCTCAAGTTTTCCCGGCTGGTGGGGCCGAGCGGTCGCGTGGTGCTCGCCGACATCAACGCCTCGATGCTCAACGTGGGCCGCGACAAGCTGCTCGATCACGGCGTCGGCGGCAACGTCGAATACGTGCAGGCCAACGCCGAGTGCCTGCCGTTCGCCGACAATACCTTCGACTGCATCACCATCGCCTTCGGGCTGCGCAACGTCACCGACAAGGACGCCGCCCTGGCCTCCATGGCCCGGGTACTCAAGCCCGGCGGCCGGCTGCTGGTGCTGGAATTCTCCAAGCCCCCCCATCAGCTGCTGTCGAAGGTCTACGACGAGTATTCCTTCCGCCTGCTGCCGAAGATGGGCGAGCTCGTCGCCAACGACGCCGACAGCTACCGCTACCTGGCCGAATCCATCCGCATGCATCCCGATCAGGAAACCCTCAAGGGGATGATGGAACGCGCCGGGCTCGAGCGTGTCGAGTACACCAACCTGACCGGCGGCATCGTCGCCCTGCATCGCGGCATCAAGCTCTGAGGTTCCGATGGCACTGACCCCCGTCCTGCTGCTGGCCTGCGCGGAAAAGACCTTCAATTCCCTGCTGGCCCGCGACCCCGCCGCGCCCGGCCGCCTGCGCCGGCTTGCCGGCAAGCGCCTGCTGCTGCGCCTGGAGCGCCCGAGCCTGGCCCTGCTGGTGACCTTCCACACCCAGGGCCTCGGCCTGCTTCACGCCCCCCAGGCCGAGGAGACCGATGCCGACGCGGTCGTCGAGGCCGACTGCGAGGCGCTGGGCTCGCTGCTCGCCGGCGAGTCCCTGGAACAGCTGATGTTCAGCGGCCGGCTGTCGCTGCGCGGCCAGACCCACCTGCTCGAGGCGACCCGCGAGCTGCTGATGGATCTCGACCTCGACTGGGAGGCGGCGCTGGCCGAGTGGTTCGGCGACGTGCCCGCCCACAGCCTCGCCGAGGGCCTGCGACGCTTCGCCCGCTTCGGCCTGCGCAGCCAGCACGAGCTGCGCGCCGACCTCAGCGAGTATGTCTTCGAGGAGGCCCGGCTGCTGCCCGGCCAGGCCCAGCGCGAGGTGCTGCGCGATCATCTCACCGAGCTGGAAGTCGCCACCGACCGGCTCGAGGCCCGCCTGGCGCGCCTGCAGCGCAAGCTGGATGCCCGACGCCGGGAGCCGATGACGTGAACCTGCGAGCGCTGCGGATTCTCTGGGTCGTCGCCCGCTACCGCCTGGACACCCTGATTCCGCTCGACCGCCTGCCGCCGCTGTTGCGGCTGGCGGTCCGGCTGTCGCCGCTGCGCCTGCTGCCCACCGGCTCCCACTCGCGGGCGCGACGGCTGCGGCTGGCGCTGGAATCGCTGGGCCCGATCTTCGTCAAGTTCGGCCAGATGCTCTCGACCCGGCGCGACCTGCTGCCGCCGGATATCGCCGACGAGCTCAGGCGCCTGCAGGACCAGGTGCCGCCCTTTCCGGGCGAACAGGCCCGCGCGGTGATCGAGGAAGAACTCGAGTGCAGCGTGCAAACCGCCTTTGCGCACTTCGATACCGACCCCATGGCCTCCGCCTCGGTGGCCCAGGTCCATGCCGCTCGGCTGCACAGCGGCGAGGACGTGGTGGTCAAGGTGATCCGCCCGGGCATCGACCGCGTGATGCGCCAGGACATCGCCCTGATGTACACCCTGGCGCGGCTGCTGCGGCGCGTGCCCGAGGCGCGCCGGCTGCGTCCGGTGGAGGTGGTCTCCGACTACGAGGCGACGCTGTTCGACGAGCTCGACCTGCACAAGGAAGCCGCCAACACCTCGCAGCTCAAGCGCAACTTCAAGAACTCGCCGCTGCTCTACGTGCCGTCGATCCACTGGCCGCTGACCCGTCGGCGGATGCTGGTTCAGGAACGCATCCACGGCATCCCGGTGGCCGACCTGGAGGCGCTTCAGGCCCAGGGCACCGACCTGAAGCGGCTCGCCGAACGTGGCGTGGAGATCTTCTTCACCCAGGTGTTCCGCGACAACTTCTTCCATGCCGACATGCACCCGGGCAACATCTTCGTCGCCCGCGGCAAGCCCCGCGACCCGCAGTACATCGCCATCGACTGCGGCATCGTCGGCAGCCTGACCCGCGAGGACCAGGACTATCTGGCGCGCAACCTGCTGGCCTTCTTCCATCAGGACTACTATGAAGTCGCCGTGCTGCACATCGAGTCCGGCTGGGTCGGCGAGGGCACCCGCGCCAACGAGTTCGCCGCGGCGATCCGCGCGGTGTGCGAGCCGATCCTCGAGCGGCCGCTCAAGGACATCTCTTTCGGCCAGGTGCTGCTGGGGCTGTTCCAGACCGCCCGGCGCTTCAACATGGAGGTCCAGCCGCAGCTGGTGCTGCTGCAGAAGACCCTGCTCAACATCGAGGGGCTGGGCCGCCAGCTCTACCCCGATCTCGACCTGTGGCAGACCGCCAAGCCCTATCTCGAGCGCTGGATGAAGGAACGCGCCGGCCCGCGCGGGCTGTGGGCCTCGCTGCAGAAGCAGGCCCCCGAGCTGAGCCGCCAGCTGCCGGAGCTGCCGGTACTGGCCCACCAGGCGCTGGCCCGGGTGGAAAGCGAGCAGCGCCAGCGGCGCCAGCAGGTCGACTCGCTGACCCGCATCCACGACGACATGGCCCAGGAGACACGCCGCTCGCGGCGGCTGCGCGTCGGGGCGCTGGTGCTGGCCCTGGCGCTGGCCTGGCAGCCCCTGCAGGCCTGGGCCCTGGAGCAGCCCTGGCCGGTGCTGACCGCCGCGGCGCTCGGCGCCATACTCTTGGCCTGGCGCTAGGCGACTGATTCATCAGACCCTTTCGACCACTGACTCAGGATTGTCATCGATGAGCGATATTCTCCAACAGCTCGATGCGGTACTCGCGCAACGCCGGCAGGCCGCCCCCGACTCCTCCTATGTGGCATCCCTGCATCACAAGGGGCTCAACAAGATTCTCGAGAAGGTCGGCGAGGAGGCCACCGAGACCATCATCGCCGCCAAGGACGCCGCGGATGGCGTTGACACGCAGCGTCAGGCAGTAGTCGCCGAAACCGCCGACCTGTGGTTTCATAGTCTGGTGATGCTGTCGCACCTGGGCATCGAGTCGCAGGCGGTGCTCGATGAACTGGCACGCCGCTTCGGCATCTCCGGGCTGGACGAGAAGGCCGCCCGCAGCAACGAATAAATCCGGGCGAGACCCGAGGGGAGAAAGTTCATGTTAGGTGGAATCAGTATCTGGCAACTGCTGATCGTTCTCGGCATCATCATCCTGATCTTCGGCACCAAGAAGCTGCGCAACATCGGCGGCGACCTCGGCGGGGCCGTCAAGGGCTTCAAGAAGGCCATGCACGAGGAGGACGGCGCCGACAAGGACAAGCCCGACGACAGCCAGCGTCAGGTGCGTCATGACGACGACGGCAACACCTATGACGTCAAGGCCGAGCAGCACGGCGACGCCCGGCGCGACAGCCACAAGGAAGAGCAGAAGTAAGCGCCCATGTTCGACATCGGCTTTCTCGAACTGCTGCTGATCGGCGTGGTCGGCCTGCTGGTGCTGGGCCCGGAGCGCTTGCCCCGGGCGGCCCGCACGGTGGGCCTGTGGGTGGGTCGCATCAAGCGCAGCGTGTCCGGCATGCAGCGCGAGATCAGCGCCCAGCTCGAGGCCGAGGAGCTGCGCCAGAAGCTCGCCGAGCAGGACCGCAAGCTCAACGCGGGGCTCGACAAGGCGCGGCGCGATGTCGAGCGCAGCGTCGAGGGCGAGCCGTCGCGTCGTGAGGCCGCCTCGCCGTCACCCGCTGACACCGCCGACCCGGCCGCCCACGAGCCGGTCGAGGCGTCGACCGCCCCCGAGTCGGCGCCGCCCGCTTCCGCCGACAAGGATTCCACGCCGCGATGAGCGAAACCTCTTCCCCGCGTGACGACGACAAGCGCCAGGACGACACGCCCCAGGCCCCGCTGATCGAGCACCTGATCGAGCTGCGCTCGCGGCTGATGCGGTCGGTGATCGCCATCGGCGTGATCTTCCTGGCGCTGTACGCCTTTTCCAACGACATCTACACCTTCGTCGCCGACCCGCTGATGGCGCTGCTGCCCGAAGGGTCGCAGATGATCGCCACCGAGGTGGCCTCGCCCTTCCTGGCGCCCTTCAAGCTGACCCTGGTGGTGGCGGTGTTCGTCGCCATCCCCTTCGTCCTGCACCAGATCTGGGCCTTCGTGGCGCCCGGCCTCTACGAGAACGAGAAGGTGCTGGCGGTGCCGCTGCTGGTCTCCAGCGTGGCGCTGTTCTACGGCGGCGCGGCCTTCGCCTACTACGTGGTCTTCCCGCTGCTGTTCGACTTCTTCGTCCACACCGGGCCGCAGAACGTGGCGGTGATGACCGACATCAACCAGTATCTCAACTTCGTGCTGAAGCTGTTCTTCGCCTTCGGCGTGGCGTTCGAGATTCCCATCGCCACCTTCCTGCTGATCTGGACCGGCGCCACCAGCGTCGAGAGCCTGTCGAAGAAGCGCCCCTACGTGGTGCTGGGCTGCTTCGTGATCGGCATGCTGATGACCCCGCCGGACGTGATCTCGCAGAGCCTGCTGGCCGTGCCCATGTGGCTGCTCTACGAGATCGGCATCCTGTTCGGCCGCCTGGTGCGTCGCCGCCGCGCGACCGATGGCGACGACACCCCCGACGACGCGGCCTGAGTCGCGCCCGGCCCTCGGCCGGGTGCGACAGGCGGTGGCATCCCCGGCGTTCACGGCCTTGTTATACTCGGGGGATGCCCGCCATCGTCACGTTCCTGTCATCGCTTTCGGGCAGGCTGCTTCCCTTGGCGGACGCGATCCCATCACCACTGGAGAATTCCGTTGAGTCAGCTAACGTCACGCCAGTACCCGACCACCCGCATGCGTCGCATGCGCAAGGACGCCTTCTCGCGGCGCCTGATGCGCGAGTCGACCCTGACCCCGGACGACCTGATCCTGCCGGTGTTCGTGCTCGAGGGCGAGGGCCGGCGCGAGGCCGTGCCCTCGATGCCCGGCGTCGAGCGCCTGTCGCTGGACCTGCTGATCGAGGAGGCCCGCGAGGTCGCGGCGCTGGGCGTTCCGGCCCTGGCGCTGTTCCCCGTGGTCGACCCGGCGCTGAAGAGCGAGTTCGCCGAGGAGGCCTTCAACGCCGGCGGCCTGGTCCAGCGCAGCGTGCGCGCCCTCAAGGACGCCTGCCCCGAGCTGGGCCTGATCACCGACGTGGCGCTCGACCCCTACACCAGCCACGGCCAGGACGGCATCCTCGACGCGCACGGCTACGTGCTCAACGACCGCACCGTCGAGACCCTGCTCAAGCAGGCGCTCTCCCACGCCGAGGCCGGCGCCGACGTGGTCGCGCCCTCGGACATGATGGACGGGCGGATCGGCGCGATCCGTGACGTGCTCGAGCGCGAGGCACTGCACAACACCCGCATCATGGCCTATGCCGCCAAGTACGCCTCGCGCTACTACGGCCCTTTCCGCGACGCCGTGGGCTCGGCGGGCAACCTCGGCAAGGCCGACAAGACCACCTACCAGATGGACCCGGCCAACAGCGACGAGGCCCTGCACGAGGCCGCCCTGGACATCGCCGAAGGGGCGGACATGGTGATGGTCAAGCCGGGCATGCCCTATCTGGACGTGGTGCAGCGCGTCAAGCAGGAACTGCGGGTGCCGACCTTCGCCTATCAGGTCAGCGGCGAGTACGCCATGCACATGGCGGCGTTCGAGAACGGCTGGCTGGACGCCGATACTGTCATCCTGGAGTCGCTGATGTGCTTCAAGCGCGCCGGGGCCGACGGCATCCTCACCTACTTCGCCAAGCGCGCCGCCCAGCTGCTCAATCAGTAACCGGGGAGGGCTGCCGGCCCTCCCGCCGTGCAGGAGTATTGCGATGAATGCATCGCGCCGCCCCCCCTCGCCCCGCGAAGCGCTCACCGACGACACCCCGACCGACAGCGGCGAGGCCCCGCCGCTGCGGGTCAACCGCACCCGCACCGGCATCCACGCCAAGCCCACGCCCTCGCCGGAGACCGAACTCGACGATCCGTCACTGTACTTCAATCGCGAGCTCTCCAACCTGCAGTTCAACATCCGCGTGCTCGAGCAGGCGCTGGACCCGTCGCATCCGTTGCTCAACCGGCTGACGTTCCTGCTGATCTTCTCGTCGAACCTCGACGAGTTCTTCGAGATTCGCGTCGCCGGCCTCAAGCATCAGGTGATGCTGGGCAGCGAGGACACCGGCGCCGACGGCATGGCGCCGCGCCGCGTGCTGGCGGAGATCTCGCGCATCGCCCACGAGCAGGTCGATCGCCAGTATCACATCCTCAACGACGTGCTGATCCCCGCGCTCGAGGAGCAGCGCATCCGCTACCGGCGCCGCGCGCAGTGGACCGAGGCCCAGCGTGGCTGGGTCCGCGAGTACTTCGACGAGGAGATCATGCCGGTCATCAGCCCCATCGGGCTGGACCCGTCGCACCCCTTCCCGCGGCTGGTCAACAAGAGCCTCAACTTCATCGTCGAGCTCGAGGGCAAGGACGCCTTCGGCCGCGAGGGCGGGCTGGCCATCCTGCCGGCGCCGCGCTCGCTGCCGCGGGTGATCCGCCTGCCCGAGTCCCTGACCGAGGCCGGCTACACCGAGTACGTGTTCCTCTCGTCGATGATCCATGCCCACGCCCAGGAGGTGTTCCCGGGCATGGAGGTGCGCGGCTGCTACCAGTTCCGCCTGACCCGCAACGCCGACCTCTCGGTCGACCCCGAGGAGGTCTCGGACCTGGCCTCGGCGCTGCGCGGCGAGCTGCTGGCCCGGCGCTACGGCGACGGCGTGCGCCTGGAGGTCGCCGACAACTGCCCGGACGAGCTGGCGAACTTCCTGCTCACCCAGTTCGAGCTCGAGCCGCAGGATCTCTACCGGGTCAACGGCCCGGTCAACCTGACGCGCATGATGTCGGTGCTGGGGGACATCGACCGGCCCGACCTGCTCTACCGCCCCTTCACGCCGGGGCTGCCCAAGAACCTCAAGGCCGACACCAGCCTGTTCGAGGTCATTCGCCAGGGCGACGTGCTGCTGCACCATCCCTTCCAGTCCTTCACGCCGATCGAGGACCTGCTGCGCGAGGCGGCCCGGGATGCCGACGTGCTGGCGATCAAGCAGACGCTCTACCGCACCGGCGCCGACTCGCCGATCGTCGGCGCGCTGGTCGAGGCGGCGCGCAACGGCAAGGAAGTCACGGTGGTGATCGAGCTGCGCGCCCGCTTCGACGAGGCCGACAACCTGGCACTGGCCTCGCGGCTGCAGGAGGCCGGGGCGATCGTCATCTACGGCGTGATGGCCTACAAGACCCACGCCAAGATGCTGCACATCGTGCGCCGCGAGAAGGGCGAGCTGCGCTACTACGCCCACCTGGGCACCGGCAACTACCACGCCAAGACCGCCCGGCTCTACACCGACTACAGCCTGCTGACCGCCAACGAGACCCTCTGCGAGGATGTTCACATGGTCTTCCAGCAGCTCACCGGGATGGGCAAGCCGCGCCGCATCGAGCGCCTGCTGCACGCCCCCTTCGTGCTCCATGAGCGGCTGGTGGCGATGATCGACCGCGAGGCGAAGGTCGCCGAGAAGGGCCGGAAGGCCCACCTGATCATCAAGTGCAACGCGCTGACCGAGCCGAAGCTGATTCGCGCCCTGTATCGCGCCTCCCGCGCGGGGGTACAGTGCGACCTGATCATCCGCGGCATGTGCTGCCTGCGCCCCGGGGTGCCCGGCATCTCGGAGAACATCCGCGTACGCTCGATCATCGGCCGCTTCCTCGAGCACACCCGGGTGTTCCACTTCCACAACGACGGCAAGCCCGAGACCTGGGCATCGAGCGCCGACTTCATGGAGCGCAACATGTTCCATCGGGTGGAGACCGGCTTTCCCATCCTCGACAAGAAGCTGGCCCAGCGGGTCCGCAAGGACCTGGAAACCTACCTGGTGGACAACTGCCAGAGCTGGGTGCTGCAGGAGGACGGCGGCTACCGTCAGCAGCAGCCGGGCGAGGCCGCGCCGATCAGCGCCCAGGAAACCCTGCTCTACGCCTACGCGGCTCGCGCCTGACGCCATGCACGGGGCGTTTGAGTCCGCCCCGTTCATCCTCTACGTTTAAAGACACTCCGAGACAAGTCCGATGGCCGCCGGTCATTCGGGCATGACGCGCCGGCATGGAAAGGTCGGCCCAGACCGCGCCGCCACCTCATGGTCGGCCGGACCATCGATACCGTCACGTGTCCAGACCGACAGGGATGTAGGGAGGCCCCCGTGACCGACACCACCCCGCCGTGCCCTCGGCGGTTCGGCCGCTTCGCCGCCGGGCTGGCCATCATGCCGCTCCTGGCCGGATGCAGCCATGCCCACCTGAGCTTTCTCGCCCCCCAGGGGCCGATCGCCGCGGCCCAGCGCGACCACTTCTGGCTCGTCATCGCCATCACCCTGGTGGTGGTACTGCCGGTCTTCGTGCTCACGCCGGTCATCGTGTGGCGCTATCGCTACGGCGGCCGCGCCACCTACCGGCCGCGCTGGAGCTTCTCGCGGCGGCTGGAATACGTCATCTGGGGGATTCCCTTCCTGATCGTGGGGATCCTCGCCGTCTTTCTCTGGCGGCAGACCTATGCGCTGGACCCCTACAACCCCTTGCCGGCGGACAACGAGCCACTGCACGTGCAGGTCGTGGGCTACGACTGGAAATGGCTGTTCATCTATCCCGACCAGCACATCGCCACCGTCGACGAGCTGGTCTTTCCCGACGACCGGCCGCTGGCGCTCGAGCTGACCTCCGATACCGTGATGCAGTCGTTCTTCATTCCCTCGCTGGGCAGCCAGGTCTATGCCATGAACGGCATGGTCACACGCCTGCATCTCGCCGCCGACGGCCCCGGCCGCTTTCGTGGCGAGAACTCGCAATACAACGGCAAGGGCTTCCACACACAGCGCTTCACCGCCCGGGCGGTGTCGGACGCGGCGTTCTCCGACTTCGTCGCGCGCGTCCGCCGGCAAGGCCGTGCACTTGACCGCCCGACCTACCAGATCCTGGACGGGCGCAATACCGTGCCCGAGCTGGCCCGGGCGCTGGACGGCACGGGTGACGACGCCCTGCGGTTCTCGGCCATCCCGGACGGCCTGTTCTCGGCGATCGTCGCAGGGGTCCCGATACCGTCCCTGCTGCCCGGCCCCGTGGTCACGAGCGCTCGCCAGACACCGCTTCATCAGCCGCAGGGAGGCACGCCGTGACGCTGAATCACTTCCTCGACCTCGCCCTCGGCCGGCTCGACTGGCATGCCCTGCCCTTCTGGGAGATGATCGAGCAGCCCACCCTCTCGCACATCGTCAATGGCTCGATCGTCACCGCCGCCGCCTCGCTGGTGGTGCTGGGGGCCCTGGCCACGGTGGTGCTGATCACCCGCTTCGGCAAGTGGCGGGGGCTGTGGTCGGACTGGCTGACCAGCGTCGACCACAAGCGCATCGGCATCATGTTCATCGTCGTGGCCCTGGTCATGCTGGCGCGGGCGATCATCGAGGCCGTGTTCATGCGCGCCCAGCAGGCGGTCGGCCTGGACGGCGGCTTCCTCTCGGCCGAGCACTTCGGCGAGTTCTTCACCACCCACGGCACCATCATGGTCTTCTTCATGGCCATGCCGTTCCTCACCGGGGTGATCAACTACGTGATGCCGCTGCAGATCGGTGCCCGGGACCTGTCCTTTCCGGTGATGAACTCGGTCAGCCTGGGCCTGACCGCGGCCGGCGCGGCGCTGATCATGGTCTCGCTGGTGCTCACGCCGTTCTCCACCGGTGGCTGGAGCGGCTATCCACCCTTCACCGAGGCGTCCTTCAACCCCGGTGCCGGGGTCGACTACTGGATCTGGGCGGTGACGCTGTCGTCGCTGGGCTCGACGATGACCGGCATCAACTTCGCGGTGACGATCTACAAGGAGCGGGCGCCGGGCATGCACCTGTTCCGCATGCCGCTGCTCTGCTGGACGGCGCTGTGCACCTCGATCCTGATGATCTTCGCCATGCCGCCGCTGACCGTGGCCACGGCCATGCTGGCGCTCGACCGCTACCTGGACTTCCACTTCTTCACCCAGGATCTCGGCGGCGACATGATGAACTACGTCAACCTGTTCTGGCTGTTCGGCCACCCCGAGGTCTATATCCTGATCCTGCCCGCCTTCGGGGTGTTCTCGGAGGTGTTCTCGACCTTCTCGGGCAAGCGCCTGTACGGCTACAAGGGGCTGGTCATCGCCACGATGTGCATCGCCGTGCTGTCGTTCACGGTGTGGCTGCACCACTTCTTCACCATGGGCCAGTCGCCCAGCATCAACGCCGCCTTCGGCATCGCCACCATGCTGATCGGCGTGCCCACCGGGGTGAAGATCTACGACTGGATGCTGACCATGTACCGGGGCCGGGTGCGTCTGACGATCCCCATGGTCTATGCGCTGGGCTTTCTCATCCTGTTCGTGATCGGCGGGATGACGGGCATCCTGCTGGCCAATCCGTCCATCGACTACCAGGTGCACAATACCCTGTTCCTGGTCGCCCACTTCCACAACATGCTGGTGCCGGGCCTGCTGTTCGGCATGCTCGCCGGCTATCAGATGTGGTTCCCCAAGGCCTTCGGCTTCCGGCTCGAGACGCGCTGGGGCTATCGCGCCGCCTATGCCTGGATCGCCGGCTTCATCCTGGCCTTCTTCCCGCTCTATGCCCTGGGGCTGCTGGGCATGCCGCGCCGGGCCGTGGGCTTCATCGAGCCGGCCTATCTGCCCTGGACGATCATCGCCGGCATCGGTGCCCTGGTGGTGCTCTTCGCCCTGTTCAGCCTGGTCATGCAGTTCTGGCTGAGCCTTCGCCATCGCCACGAGAACCGCGTTCCCGTCGGCGACCCCTGGGACGGCCGCAGCCTGGAGTGGGCCACCCCGGCGCCGGTACCGGAGTACAACTTCCCGGTGATCCCCGAGGTCTCCAGCCGCGATGCCTTCATGCGCGAGAAGGATCTCGGCCAGGCCTATCAGCGTCCTGCCGAGTACCGTGACATCACGATGCCGGCCAACAGCGCCCTGGGGCCGATCCTCACCGTGACCGGCTTCCTGATGGCCTTCGGCCTGGTGTGGTACCTGTGGTGGCTGGTACTCCTCGCCGGCGTGGCCTCGCTGGGCGCGCTGATCGCGCGCAGCTTCGTGCGCCGGACCACCAAGGTCATCAGCGCCGAGGAGGTGCGCGAGACCCACGAGGCGTGGCTGCGCCAGGTCGACGAGACCCAGGCCGTCAAGCGTGACAAGGAACAGGACACCAGCAACCGCGGGCGGCCCGCCGCCCCCGTGTCGGGAGCCGTGCAATGACCGCGACGCCATCCAGACACCCGGGCCTCAACCTGGGCCGTGCCCACCAGGAAGCCCACGACGCCTGCGAGGTGCTGGTGTTCGGCTTCTGGGTGTTCATGATGAGCGACCTGATCATCTTCGGGCTGCTCTTCGCCAACTACGTCACCCAGCTCGACGCCCTGGCCGGCGGCCCCGGGCCCGGCGAGCTCTTCGAGATGAAGAGCGCCTTCCTCGAGACCTTGTTGCTGCTGACCAGCAGCTTCACCTACGGCCTGGCGTCCTACTGCCTCAAGTATCGCCATGGCCGCGGCTGGCTGACGGCCTGGCTGGGCGTGACCCTGCTGCTGGGGCTGGCCTTCATCGGCTTCGAACTGCATGACTTTCACAAGATGGCCGGCGAAGGCGGCGTGCCCAGCCGCAGCGGCTTCCTCTCGGCCTTCTTCGCCCTGGTGCCGCTGCACGGCCTGCACGTCGCCAGTGCCTGCCTGTGGATGGTGGTACTGATGGTGCAGATGTGCGTCCACGGCCTGGATACCGGGGTCAAGACCGGGCTGGTGCGCCTGGGGCTGCTGTGGCACTTCCTGGACATCGTCTGGGTGGGCATCTTCTCGCTGGTCTATCTGGGAGGCCTGGCATGAGCGACTCGCAACGCCAATCCGACACGATCGACGAGAACGAGCGCAGGCGCGAACTGGGCAGCTACCTGTGGGGCTACGGCCTGGCGCTGGCGCTGACCCTGGTGCCCTTCGCCCTGGTCGCCTGGAGCGGCTGGCCGCGGGTGACGCTGCTCTGGGCGATCGGCGGCTTCGCGCTGGTCCAGGTCGTCGTCCACTTCCGCTTCTTCCTGCATATCTCGCTGGCCCGCCAGAAGCGCGAGGACCTGCACCTGATCCTGTTCTCGACGCTGATCCTGGTGCTGATGGTCGGCGGCACGCTGTGGATCATCTTCAACCTGTACGGGCGGATGGTCCCGGAACTGCTGCCCTGAGCCGCCGCGACGGGCGGACAGCGCCGATACGGCGCTGTCAGGCGCCGTCTCAGCCGCGCAGCTGTCGGGCGGCCTCCTCGAGCAGCGCGGCAGTATCCTCCCAACCCAGGCAGGCATCGGTGATCGACACCCCGTAACGCAGCGCGCCGGGTACCAGCGGCTGCTTGCCCTCGGCGAGATGGCCCTCGAGCATCACGCCGACCAGCCCGGTCTCGCCGGCCAGGCGCTGGGCCAGCACGTCGCGCAGCACCTCGGGCTGACGGCGGTGGTCCTTGGCGGAGTTGGCGTGGCTGCAGTCCACCAGCATTCTCGCCGGCAGCCCGGCGTCCTCCAGCGCGCGGCGGCTGGCGGCGACGCTGTCGGCCGCGTAGTTGGGCCCATCGTGGCCGCCGCGCAGCACCAGATGGGTGTAGGGGTTGCCGGCGGTCTCGCGCATCACCGGGCCGCCGTGGGCGTCCATGGCGAAGTGGCGATGGGCGTGGGCGGCGGAGCGCATGGCGTCGATCGCCACCCCGATGCCGCCGTCGGTGGCATTCTTGAAGCCCACCGCCGCCTCGAGACCGCTGGCCAGTTCGCGGTGAATCTGCGATTCGGTGGTGCGGGCGCCGATCGCCGCCCAGGCGATCAGGTCGTCGAAGTAGGCGGCGGCCATCGGCTGCAGCAGTTCGGTGGCCACCGGCAGGCCCAGGGCGGCGATGTCACGCATCAGCCGCCGCGAGATCGCGAGCCCGCCGGCCATGTCGTCGCTGCCGTCCAGGTGCGGGTCGTAGGCGAGCCCCTTCCAGCCCACGGTGGTGCGCGGCTTTTCGACATAGACGCGCATCACCAGCAGCAGGCGGTCCTCGACCCGGCGGTTGAGGGCCACCAGATGCTCGGCATAGGCCAGGGCGGCGGCAGGGTCGTGGATCGAGCAGGGGCCGACCACCACCAGCAGGCGATCGTCACGGCCTTCGAGGATGTCGCGGATCGCCTGGCGCTGCGCGGCGATGCGCTCGGCCAGCGGGGGCTCGACGGGCAGTTCGCGTCGCAGGTCGGCAGGCGTGGGCAGGGCCCGGTGAGACGAGGTTTCGGTGCGCTTGGCGGTGTTCAGGGTCATGGGGGCGTTCATGGCGCTCTCTTGCGTTGGCGCCGCCTCACGGGCGGGCATGGGGACATCGGGACGGTCGTTGGCCACCCATGCTTGCCCGGTCAGAGGTGGCCGACTGCACTGACCGGGCGTCGCTAAATCGCCAATAGCCCCCGCTGCAATAACCGGCCTGGAACGCGTAGTCAGCAAAGGGCATGCGGGTCATGAGTCAGTCTCCTCGTGATGTCGCGGCACCGTGGTGCCAAGAAAAAACCCCCGCCGGGTTGCCGACGGGGGTTCTAGGGAGGCAACCCTGGCAGTTCAGGGTGCGCTCGCGGCTCGGCCTACAGGGCCGCGCCGGCGGGCGCACCGCCGGTAAACCAGTACCAATAACCGTAGCCACCACCCACGCGCGCGAACTCGCCGGCGGCCGAAGGCCGGGCAGTCGCAGTAATGCGGGTCAGGTGGCTGGGGGTCATGGTCGTCTCCGAAATCTGGTGAATTCATCCTACACGTTCAGCCGGCGTTGGCAACCCCGGCACACCGCTCACCCCTGTCGCTGCTTCACGGCTCTCTCAGGGGCAGCCGACGCAGCGGCGCCCGACGCACCGGCGCCCGACGCACCGGCGCCCGACGGAAACAACGGATCACGCGGTGCATAGGCGAAGACGTCGGAGTAGACGTGCGCCGGGTCGAGACCGAGCGGGGCCAGGGTGTCGATGCAGGCATAGACCATGCCCGGCGAGCCCGAGAGGTAGACATCGTGGCCGGAGACATCGTCGAGCGAGGCGGCCAGCGCCTCGTCGATGCGCCCGCGGTGGGCGAAGACGCGTTCGCTCTCGAATCCGGGCTCGAGCGGCTCCTCGGTCACGGCATGGAAGGTGAAGTTGGGATAGCGTTCGGCCCACTCGCGGGCCAGGCTCTCGAGGTAGAAATCGCGGCGCTCGCGCACCGCCCACCAGAACTGCACCGGCAGGGCGTCGTCGGCGGCAAAGACCGCCTCGAGCAGCGCCTTCATCTGGGCGAAGCCGGTGCCGGCGGCGATCAACAGCAGCGGCCGGCGGCTGTCGGCGTCGAGCACGCACTCCCCGCCCGGCAGGCGCACGGTGAGCGTGGCGAGGTGCTGCATCAGCTCGCGCAGGCGACGCGAATTGCTGCGCTCCGGCCAGTGCTGGATGTGCAGCTCGATGCTGCCGTCGCCGCGGTGGGCGTTGGCGATCGAGAACGGCACCCAGGTGTCGTCGTCGAGCTTGAGCTCGAGGTACTGCCCCGGCGCGTGGGCCACGGCCTCGGCACGGCCCTCGAGCCGCACGCGGAAGACGTCGGGTGTCAGGTCCTCCACCGAGGTGACCTGGAAGGTCAGGGTCCTTGCCGTCATGCTGTCCTCATCTCAATGGCCGGCGCCCGCCGGCCTCAGCGTGATTCATCGGGCAGCGGAATGCCCAGCTCGTCCCAGCGCGCGTCGACCCGGGCCTTGACGCCCTCGTCCATGACGATCGGCTGCCCCCATTCCCGTGTGGTCTCGCCCGGCCACTTGTTGGTCGCGTCGAGCCCCATCTTCGAGCCCAGCCCGGCTACCGGCGAGGCGAAATCCAGGTAATCGATGGGGGTGTTCTCGACCATCACCGTATCACGGGCCGGATCCATGCGCGTGGTGATGGCCCAGATCACGTCCTCCCAGCGGCGCGCATCGACATCGTCGTCGAGCACCACCACGAACTTGGTGTACATGAACTGGCGCAGGAAGCTCCACACGCCCATCATCACGCGCTTGGCATGGCCGGGATACTGCTTCTTCATGGTCACCACCGCCATGCGGTAGGAGCAGCCCTCCGGCGGCAGGTAGAAGTCGACGATCTCGGGGAACTGCTTGCGCAGGATCGGCACGAACACTTCGTTGAGGGCCAGCCCCAGCACCGCCGGCTCATCGGGCGGGCGCCCGGTGTAGGTCGAGTGATAGATCGGCTCGCGGCGGTGGGTGATGCGCTCGACGGTGAACACCGGGAAGGTTTCGATCTCGTTGTAGTAGCCGGTGTGGTCGCCGTAGGGGCCCTCCTCGGCAACATCGTCGGGATAGATGAACCCCTCGAGGACGATCTCGCTGGAAGCCGGCACCTGCAGGTCCGCGTGGCCGCACTTGGCCAGCTCGGTGCGCGAGCCTCTCAGCAGCCCGGCGAAGGCGTATTCGGAAAGCGTGTCCGGCACCGGGGTCACCGCGCCGAGAATCGTCGCCGGGTCGGCGCCCAGCGCCACGGCCACCGGAAAGGGCTCGCCGGGATGCGCCTGCTGGAATTCCTGGAAGTCCAGCGCGCCGCCGCGATGGGAAAGCCAGCGCATGATCAGGCGGTTGCTGCCGAGTTTCTGCTGGCGGTAGATCCCCAGGTTCTGGCGCGTCTTCTGCGGCCCCCTGGTGACCACCAGGGCCCAGGTCACCAGCGGCGCGGCGTCCCCCGGCCAGCAGTGCTGCACGGGGATGCGATCGAGATCGACGTCGTCGCCCTCGAGCACCACCTCCTGGCAGGGCGCGCGCCGGACGGGCTTCGGTCCCATGCTCATCACCTGGCGGAACACCGGCAGCTTGTCGAGGGCGTCGCGGAACCCCTTCGGCGGCTCGGGCTCCTTGAGGAAGGCCAGCAGCTCGCCGACCTCGCGCAGCGCCGCGACCGAGTCCTGCCCCATGCCCAGCGCCACCCGCCGGGGCGTGCCGAACAGGTTGCCGAGCACCGGCATCGCGTGACCCTTGACGTTCTCAAACAATAACGCCGGCCCGCCGGCCCGCAGCGTGCGATCGCAGATCTCGGTGATCTCCAGGTAAGGATCGACCTCGGCGGTGACGCGATGCAGTTCGCCCTGCGCCTCGAGTGCCGCGATGAATTCGCGCAAGTCCCTATACTTCATGGGGTTTCTCGTTTCCCGAACGACGAAAGGGGCAGCATAGCATGCTGCCCCTCCAAGATGCTGCGCCTGACCGCCATGAGCCCGACCTCTGACCTGTCGAGTTCGGTTAGCTGGCCATCGGCGCGTCATGAGCGCAGCGGAGACAAGGCGAATCCGACCGAGCGAGGGCCGCGGAGTGTACGAGCCGTACATGAGCAGGCGACCGGGCTGGCGCACCAGCGAGGATTCAACGCCGTATCCGCAAGCGCAACAGCGCCGATCAGCGTCGCTTCATGGCCTCGAAGAACTCGATATTGGTCTTGGTATCCTTCAGGCGATCGATCAGGAACTCGGTGGCCGCGGTGTCCTCCATCGGGTTGAGCAGCTTGCGCAGGATCCACATGCGCTGCATCTCGTCCTCGGAGGCGATCAGGTCCTCGCGGCGGGTACCGGAGCGACGAATGTTGAGCGCCGGATAGACACGCTTCTCGGCCAGCTTGCGGTCGAGGTGGGCTTCCATGTTGCCGGTGCCCTTGAACTCCTCGAAGATCACCTCGTCCATCTTCGAACCGGTGTCGACCAGCGCGGTGGCGATGATGGTCAGGCTGCCGCCCTCCTCGATGTTGCGCGCCGCGCCGAAGAAGCGCTTGGGCTTCTCCAGGGCATGGGCATCGACACCGCCGGTGAGCACCTTGCCGGAGGACGGCACCACGGTGTTGTAGGCGCGCGCCAGGCGGGTGATGGAGTCGAGCAGGATCACCACGTCCTTCTTGTGCTCGACCAGGCGCTTGGCCTTCTCGATCACCATCTCGGCGACCTGGACGTGACGTGCGGGCGGCTCGTCGAAGGTCGAGGCCACCACCTCGCCACGCACGGTGCGCGACATCTCGGTCACCTCCTCGGGGCGCTCGTCGATCAGCAGCACGATCAGGTGGCATTCGGGATTGTTGCGGGTGATGGAGGTGGCGATGTTCTGCAGCATCAGCGTCTTGCCCGCCTTGGGGGGCGAGACGATCAGGCCGCGCTGGCCCTTGCCGATGGGCGCGGTCAGGTCGATGATGCGGGCGGTGAGGTCCTCGGTGGAGCCGTTGCCCATCTCCATCACCAGGCGTTCCTGGGGGAACAGCGGCGTGAGGTTCTCGAAGAGGATCTTGTGCTTGGCGTTTTCCGGCTTGTCGAAGTTGATCTGGTTGACCTTCAACAGCGCGAAGTAACGCTCGCCTTCCTTGGGCGGACGAATCTTGCCCGAGATCGAGTCGCCCTTGCGCAGGTTGAAGCGGCGAATCTGCGAGGGCGAGACGTAGATGTCGTCGGGCCCGGCCAGATAGGAGCTGTCGGCGCTGCGCAGGAAGCCGAAACCGTCCTGGAGGATTTCCAGGACACCATCGCCGTAGATGTCCTCGCCGCTCTTGGCGTGCTTCTTGAGGATGGCGAAGATGATGTCCTGCTTGCGGGAGCGGGCCAGATTGTCGATGCCCATCTGCTGGGCGATCTCCAGCAGCTCCGGAACGGTCTTTTGCTTGAGTTCGGTTAGATTCATCGTTTGTTCAGAAGTAGCTCGTGTCAGCGTGGCCGCTTGCGGGCCGATGGGACAGGAGGCGGAGACAGTGCGCCGCGCGGTGCGTTCAGTGCCCGTCGAGCCTCTCGCGGATAGGACCCTCGCATGGCGGCTCCTGGCGGAGAACCATGGACACTATCGATATCGAGGGAGGCGCTGTTCCCTTCGCCTGGTTGATGTTCCTGACTTTCCTTGGTCCCTGACGTTGCCTGGCAACCGGGATCGTCCCGGGATCTACACAACCGATGACAGGGGATGAACAGCGGGCTTTCTGACGACTTGGCATGACCGCGTCGGTGGCACCGGGCGACGGTCGGGAAGCTTTCGGAACAGGCGAACGATTCGATGTTAGTGAAGCCCGGCGGTAAACGCAAGCCCCGCCAGGACCGGATTCATCGCTCCCGGGCGCTGTCGAGCAGCTGCCGGAGCTGGTCGTCGTCGAGTGCTCCGACCCGGGTGGCCACCAGGTCACCGTCGACGAAGAGAATCAACGTGGGCATGCCGCGCACGCCGTACTTGCGCGCCAGTTCCGGTGCCGCGTCGACTTCCACCTGATAGGCCGCGAGGGGCGTCGGCTGGCGCTCGAGGGCACGAGCCAGGCGCGGCAGCAGGATGGCGCAGGGTTCACACCAGTCGGCGACAAAGGTGACCAGCAGGGTGTCATGATCGGCGAGACGCGCCTCGAGCATGTCGCCGGAGAGGGTTTCGAAGGTGGTTTCGGCCATGGCCCATCCTTGTCGACTCGCGCCGTCATGTGACGGCGCCTCCCCTATTGGACGCCCCCGAGCGGCGATTGACAAGCCATGAGCACCCCCGCAACCTTGCGCTAATCGTGCATCGACAGGGAAATCCCATGAGCAGGACGCCCGCCGCCCAGGCCCCGCAGCGCCTGGCCGCCATCGATCTGGGATCCAACAGCTTCCACCTGCTGGTGGCCAACCGGCTCGGCGACCATCTGCAGGTGGTCGCCAAGCAGGGCGAGAAGGTCCAGCTGGCCGCCGGTCTCGGCGACGACGACCATCTCGACGAACCCGCCATCCAGCGCGCACTGGAGTGTCTGGCGCGCTTCGCGCCCTTCGTCGAGGGCATCCCCGCGGACGCCATGCGCGTGGTGGGCACCAACGCCCTGCGCGCGGCCCACAACAGCCGCGACTTCATCGAGCGCGCCGAGGCCGTGCTCGGCCACGAGATCGAGATCATCGCCGGCCGCGAGGAAGCCCGACTGATCTACCTCGGCGCCGCCCACGCCCTGGCCGACATCCACGGCCGGCGGCTGATCGTCGACATCGGTGGCGGCTCCACGGAATTCATCATCGGCGAGCGCTTCGCGCCCGAGGCCCTGGAAAGCCTGCACATGGGCTGCGTGGCCTACACCCGGCGCTTCTTCCCCGACGATCAGATCACCGAGAAGCGCTTTCGCCAGGCCGAGCTGGCGGCGCTCTCGGAACTGGCCAACATCCGCCGCCACTACCTGGCCCTGGGCTGGTCCGACCCGATCGGCTCGAGCGGCACCATCAAGGCCGCCGCATCGGTGATCGCCGCCGCCGGCGACGCCCCCGAGGGCACCATCACCCGCGAGGGCCTGGCGCGGCTGCGCAAGCGCCTGATCAAGTGCAAGCATCTCGACCGGGTCGAGATGGCCGGCCTCAAGGCCGACCGGGCCCGGGTCTTCCCGGCGGGCATCGCCATTCTCTGCGCGACCTTCGAAGCCTTCGAGCTCGAGCACATGCGCTTCGCCGACGGCGCCCTGCGCGAAGGCGTGCTCTACGACCTGATCGGCCGCAACACCGCCGAGGACCCGCGTCTGCCGGCGCTGAACGGCCTGACCCGGCGCTACGGCGTGGATCATCGCCAGGCCGCCAATGTCGCCGCCAGTGCCGCCAGCGCCTTCGACCAGGTCAGCGACGCCTGGCAGCTCGGCGAGACGCTACGCCCCTTCCTGCTGTGGGCCGCCGAGCTTCACGAGATCGGTCTGGCGGTCTCCCACAGTCAGTTCCATCGTCACGGTGCCTACCTGCTGGAAAACGCCGACCTGCCCGGCTTCTCGCGCCCCGAACAGCAGCTGCTGGCGTTTCTGGTCCGCGCCCATCGGCGCAAGTTCGCGCTCAAGGAGCTCGAGGCCCTGCCGCCGGCCTATCGGCCCCGTGCCGCGCGCCTGGCGCGGCTGCTGAGGCTCGCCGTGGTCCTCAACCATTCGCGCCCGGAACACCCGCCGACGACCTTCCAGCTGCAGGCGGAAGGCGACGCCCTGCTGATGATGCTGCCGGATGCACTGGCCGAACAGTCGCTGCTGCTGACCGACCTCGAGCAGGAGATCGCCTACCAGCGCGCCGTCGGCTTTCGCCTGGCCGTGGATCCGCTCACCCTCGAGATCTAGACTCCAGGACCCTGGCGCCAGCCTTCCGCCACGGCCACCCCCAGCACGGCGACCAGGGTGTCGCCGTGCCAGGCCAGCAATTGGCGCTCACGCCGCCAGGGCGGTACTCCGGCCTCCTGGAGCAGCCGCTTGACGTCGCGCCGCCCACGTCCGGCAACACGCAGACTCTCACCGCCCCGGCGCACGGTAAGCGTCAGCGCGACCGGCTCCCCCGTCTCGCAGGCCAGCCTCCAGTCGACGTACACCCCGGGCTGCGCTTCCGTCGCGCCCACCCGGCCCGGCTGGCCGTTCCAGGACGCACTCCAACCCGCCGGCAGCGGCTCGATGGGAGTCTGGAGATAGAGCGCCCCACGCCAGCGCCGCCCCTCGCCACCTGCCCAGCTCACGTGCACGGCGGCATCTTCCCGCGCCGCGAGCTGCCCGAGCAGCGTTTCGAGACGTACCGCCGGTGGCGTGGGCAGCGCCAGGCGCCGGCAGGCGTGGCGCACCAGCAGCCGCTGGCGCGGACGCGACAGGGCGACCAGCGCGGCGACGTCGAGTCGCGCCGGGTCACCGCCGGCAGCGGCCAGGTCGATCGCGGCCAGGTCGTCGAGCAGGGCATCGGCCTCCCCGGCGCGACGTGCCGCTTCGCCCAGCGAGCGCGCGGCACCGGGCCAGCGCGCCGCCAGCACGGGCAGCACGCAATGCCGCAGATAGTTGCGGTCGAGCGAGGTATCCGTGTTGGAGGGGTCATCGCACCAGCTCAGACCCAACTCGGCAGCGGCCGCCTCGAGCCGAGCCCGGCCAAGCCCCAGCAGTGGCCGCACCAAGTGTCGCCCTCGCCAGTCGCGACACTCGGGCATCGCCCCCAGCCCGCGTACCCCGCTGCCGCGCAACGCGGCGAGCAGGAAGGTCTCGGCCTGGTCGTCGGCGTGCTGGGCCAGCCACAGCGTCTCGCCCGGCGCCACCCGCTTGGCGAACGCCGCATAGCGCGCCTCGCGGGCCGCCGCCTCCAGCCCCCGGCCCACGGATTCGACCGCGACCGACTCGACGAACAGCGGGATGCCGTGGCGCGAGCAGGACCACCGGCAGTGACGCACGAAATCGGCGGCGGCGGACTGCAGCCCGTGGTCGACGTGCAGGGCATGGATGGGGCGCGGATGACGCCGCGCGGCATCGGCGACGAGCGCCAGCAGCAGGCAGGAATCGAGACCGCCGGACAGCGCCACCCAGACGACACGCCCCGGCGGGGTCTCCGCCAGGGCGTCATCGATCACGGCTTGCAGCGACATGAGGCCCTTATGCTGGCGCCCCATAGCTCATGAGCCTTTCATACCGCCGCGCCAGCAGCGCCTCGGTGTCCATGCTGCCCAGCCGGTCGAGACTCCCGAGCAACGATTCCTTGAGCCGGTCGGCGGTGGTCTGCGGATGGCGATGCGCCCCGCCCAGCGGTTCCCCGACCAGGTTGTCGACGAAGCCCAGTTCCTTGAGACGCTCGGCGGTGATGCCCATGGCCTGGGCTGCCTCGGAGGCCTTCTCGGCGCTCTTCCACAGAATCGAGGCACAACCCTCGGGCGAGATCACCGAGTAGGTGGAATACTGCAGCATGGTCAGCTCGTCGCACACGCCGATCGCCAGCGCGCCGCCGGAGCCACCCTCGCCGACCACGGTGGCAACGATCGGTGTCTTCAGGCGCGACATCACCGCCAGGTTGTAGGCGATCGCCTCGCTCTGGCCGCGTTCCTCGGCGTCGATGCCCGGATAGGCTCCCGGGGTGTCGATGAAGGTCAGCACCGGCATCCTGAAACGCTCGGCCATCTCCATCAGGCGACAGGCCTTGCGGTAGCCTTCGGGGCGCGGCATGCCGAAGTTGCGACGCACCTTTTCCTTGACGTCGCGGCCCTTCTGGTGACCGATGATCATCACCGGCTTGTCGTCGAGCCGGGCGACACCGCCGACGATCGCCGCGTCGTCGGCGAAGTGGCGATCGCCGTGCAGCTCGTCGAAGTCGCTGAAGATCATCTCGAGGTAGTCGAGGGTGTAAGGGCGCTGCGGGTGACGGGAAAGCTGCGAGACCTGCCAGGCGGACAGGTCGCGGAAGATCGACTCGGTGAGCTTCTTGCTCTTCTCCTCGAGCTTGGCGATCTCGTCGCTGATGTTGATCTTGCTGTCGTTGCCGACCAGCCGCAGCTCCTCGATCTTGGCCTGCAGTTCGGCAATCGGCTGTTCGAAGTCCAGATAGTTGGGATTCATAGCGCTTCAGCTTCTTGAAGTAGGCACGGCCAGCCTGGCGGCACGGCTGTCATGCGACGATGGGCGTGCAATGACCGGGCATTATCGCAGCTTGACGAGCGCACGCAAGACAACCGCTCGGCCGGACCCGGCTAAGGATGAATAGTGACCAGAAGGCAAACACCCTGCTCGGAGGGTGTTTGCCAATTCGGGGAGCGCAGGCATGGTGTAAATACCCTCTCAGCCACGGTACTTGAGCCGGATGCCATCCTGCCCCTCGACATCGCGCAGCGCGGCGAGCAGCTCGTCGGCGGGCGCCACCTTCCACTCGCTGCCCAGCTCCAGCCAGCCGCTGGCGGCGGCGTTGCGATAACGCACGCGCACCGGCAGGCCGGCCTCGTTGCGCCACGGCGTGAGACTGTCGCGCAGGGTGGCGATGAAGCGGCCGTTGCAGCTCGAGCCGTCGACCGACAGCTCCACGGCCTCGCCGTAGCGGCTGCGCGCGTCGACCATGGCGGTCACCTCCTTGCCGCGCAGGCGCAGGCCGCCGGAGTAGTCGTCGCTCTGCACCTCGCCCTCGACGATCAGCACCTGGTCGGTATCCAGACGGCCGCGGACCTGGTCGAACAGCTCGCCGAACAGCGAGGCCTCGATGCGCCCGGTGCGATCATCCAGGGTGACGAAGGCCATGGTGTCGCCGCGCTTGGACTTCATGGTGCGCATGGCCACCACCAGCCCGGCGACCCGCTGCGGCTCACGTGACGGCTTGAGGTCGCGGACCCGTGTCGACACGAAGCGCGCCAGTTCCTGCTCGTACTCGTCGATCGGATGCCCGGTCAGGTAGAGCCCCAGGGTGTCCTTCTCGCCGGCCAGGCGCTCCTTGTCGCTCCAGTCGCGGACCCGATGGTAGTCGGCATAGACATCGCCGGCCTCGGGTTCGCTGAACGCCTCGCCGAACATGTCCATCATGCCCAGGTTGGCGTTGGTGGTGCTCTGCTGCGCCGCCTTGATGGCGTCGTCCAGCGCGGCGGCCAGCACCGCCCGGCTCGGCCCCAGGGTGTCCACGGCGCCGGACCGGATCAGTGCCTCCAGGGTACGCTTGTTCATGCGCTTGGCGTCGACCCGACGGCAGAAGTCGAACAGGTCGGCGAAGGCGCCGCCCGCGGTGCGCGCCTCGACGATCGCCTCGATCGGCCCCTCGCCGACGCCGCGGATCGCCCCCAGGCCATAGACCACGCGCCCCTGTTCGTCGACGGTGAACTTGTAGCCACCGACGTTGACGTCGGGCGGGGTCACCGTCAGGCCCAGGTTGCGGCATTCCTCGATCAGCGGCACCACCTTGTCGAGGTTGTCCATGTCGGTGGACAGCACCGCGGCCATGAAGGGCCCGGGGTAATGCGCCTTGAGCCAGGCGGTCTGGTACGAGACCAGGCCGTAGGCCGCCGAGTGCGACTTGTTGAAGCCGTAGCCGGCAAACTTCTCCACCAGGTCGAAGAGGTTGCCCGCCAGATCCTTGTCGATGCCGTTGGCCGCGCAGCCCTCCATGAAACCGACGCGCTGCTTGGCCATCTCCTCGGGCTTCTTCTTGCCCATCGCGCGGCGCAGCATGTCGGCCTGCCCCAGGCTGTAGCCGGCCAGCACCTGGGCGATCTGCATGACCTGCTCCTGGTAGAGGATCACGCCGTAGGTGGGCTCGAGGACCGGCTTGAGCAGCTCATGCTGGTAGTCGGGATGCGGGAAGGCCAGCTCGGCGCGGCCGTGCTTGCGGTTGATGAAGTCATCGACCATCCCCGACTGCAGCGGCCCCGGACGGAACAGCGCCACCAGGGCGATCATGTCCTCCAGCGAGTCGGGCTGCAGGCGCTTGATCAGCTCCTTCATGCCGCGGGATTCGAGCTGGAACACCGCCGTGGTCTCGGCCTTCTTGAGCATGTCGAAGGTCGGCACGTCGTCGAGCGGGATGGTGTTGATGTCGAGCGGGCCCTGCCCCTGGCGCGCGCGCACCGCATCGACCATCTCCAGCGCCCAGTCGATGATGGTCAGGGTGCGCAGACCGAGGAAGTCGAACTTGACCAGCCCGGCATCCTCGATGTCGTTCTTGTCGAACTGCACCACCAGGCCGCTGCCGTCCGGCTCGCAGAGCAGCGGCGAGAAGTCGGTGAGCCGGGTCGGGGCGATCACCACCCCGCCGGCGTGCTTGCCGGTGCCGCGGGTGATGCCCTCGAGCTTGAGCGCCATGTCCCAGATCTCCTGGGCTTCCTCGTCACCCGCGAGGAAGTCGCGTAGCGCCTCCTCCTGCTCGTGGGCCTTGGCCAGCGTCATGCCGACCTCGAAGGGAATCAGCTTGGAGAGCTTGTCGCCCAGCGAGTAGGGCTTGCCCTGGGCACGCGCCACGTCGCGCACCACCGCCTTGGCGGCCATGGTGCCGAAGGTGACGATCTGCGAGACGGCATCGCGGCCGTAGCGCTCGGCGACGTAGTCGATCACCCGGTCGCGCTTCTCCATGCAGAAGTCGACGTCGAAGTCGGGCATCGACACGCGCTCGGGGTTGAGGAAGCGCTCGAACAGCAGGTCGTATTCCAGCGGGTCCAGATCGGTGATCTTGAGCGCATAGGCGACCAGCGAGCCGGCCCCGGAACCACGCCCCGGCCCCACCGGGATGTCGTTGTCCTTGGCCCACTGGATGAAGTCCATCACGATCAGGAAGTAGCCGGGAAAGCCCATCTTGATGATGATGTCGAGCTCGAAGTCGAGGCGCTCGCGGTAGGCCGCCTCGTGATCGGCGCGGCGGCGATCCGGATAGATGGCGTCGTCGCCGTCGAACAGCTGGGTCAGGCGCTCGCCGAGGCCGTCGTGGGAGAGCTGACGGAAGAACTCGTCGAGGGTCATGCCCTCGGGTACCGGGAACTCGGGCAGGAAGATCTCGCCGAGGCGCACGTCGACGCTGCAGCGCGCGGCGATCATCACCGTGTTCTCGAGCGCCTCGGGGATGTCGGCGAACAGCTCGGCCATCTCCTGGGGGCTCTTGAGGTACTGCTCCTCGCTGTACTTGCGCTCGCGGCGCGGGTCGTCGAGCGCCTTGCCCTCGCCGATCGACACCCGGGTCTCGTGGGCCCAGAAGTCCTCGCGGGTCAGAAAGCGCACGTCGTTGGTCGCCACCACCGGCGTGCCGGTCTCGGCGGCGAGGTCGACCGACAGGTGAACACATTCCTCGTCGTACTGGCGACCGGTGCGCTGCAGCTCGAGATAGAAGCGCCCGGGGAAGTGGCGCTGCCACTCGGCGAGCAGTTCGCGGGCCTCGTCGCCGTGCTCGGCGAGCAGGAAGCGGCCGACCTCCCCTTCCCGGGCGCCGGACAGCGCGATCAGCCCGTCGCTCTGGGCGAAGATCCAGGCCTTCTTGAGCAGCGCGCTGCCCTGGCGCTGGCCTTCCTGCCAGCCCCGCGAGATCAGTTCGGTAAGGTTGCGGTAGCCGACGTCGTTCATCGCCAGCAGCGTCAGCCGGTAGGGATGGCTCTCGTCGAACGGGTTCTCGAGCCACAGGTCGGCGCCGATGACCGGCTTGAGACCGGCGCCCAGCGCCGCCTTGTAGCTCTTGACCAGGCCGAACAGGTTGGCCTCGTCGGTCACCGCCAGGGCCGGCATGCCCGCCTCGGCGGTCGCGCTCACCAACGGCTTGAGGCGCACCAGGCCATCGACGAGGGAGTATTCGCTGTGCACGCGCAGATGAACGAAGGGAGTCGTCATGTCGCTCTCGTGATGGTTGTCGGGCGGCAGCGGCCGCCGCGTCAGAAGAGATCCAGCTGGCGTTTCACCGGAGCGAAGGAGCGGCGGTGCTCGGGCAGCGGCCCGAGGCGCTCCAGCGCCGCCAGGTGTTCCGGGGTCGGGTAGCCCTTGTGGCGGGCGAAACCGTACTCGGGGAAGCGCGCATCGAGGGCGACCATCTGCGCATCGCGAGCCACCTTGGCGAGGATCGATGCGGCACCGATGGCCGGATGACGGGCGTCGCCCTTGACCACCGCCTGGCCGGGAACATGATGCCCGGGCAGGCGATTGCCGTCCACCAGCAGGTATTCGGCCGCCGGCGTCAGGGCGTCGATCGCCCGGCGCATCGCCAGGTGGGTGGCATGGTAGATGTTGAACTCGTCGACCTCGGCCGGCGTGGCCTCGGCCACGGCGAAGGCCAGCGCCCGCTCGCGGATCGTCGCGTCCAGCGCCCGGCGACGCGTCTCGCTGAGCGCCTTGGAGTCGCCCAGCCCGTCGATCGGCCGCTGCGGGTCGAGGATCACCGCGGCGGCGACCACCGCGCCCGCCAGCGGGCCGCGACCCACTTCGTCGACCCCGGCCAGCCGCTCGCCGGTGTAGTCGAGGACGATCTCGGCACTGCCCCGATAACCGGCGATGACATGGCGTCCTGCGACCGTGCTCATGAGGTCTCCCCGGGCAGCGCCGCCGGCGCCTCGGGCAGCGGCCGGCGCTCGGCCACCGCCAGTACCGCCTCGGCGGCGCGCTCGCTGGCGCCGCGCTGCAGCCCGGCGTGCAGGGTGGCAAAGCGCTGCTCCAGCGCCGCGCGCGAGGCCGGCTCGCACAGCCAGGGACGCAGGTGCTCGCCGATCGCCGTCGGCGTGGCGGCCTCCTGGATCAGCTCGGGCACCAGCGTCTCGCGGGCGATCAGGTTGGGCAGCGAGATCCACGTCGTCCTGACCAGCCGACGGGCCAGCCAGTGGGTGGTCGGCGCCATGCGGTAGGCGACCACCATCGGCCGGTGACAGAGCATCGCCTCCAGGGCCGCGGTCCCCGAGGTCAGCAGTACCGCATCGCTGGCCACCATCGCCTCCCGCGAGCGGCCGTCGAGCAGCCGGGTTCGTGCCTGCAGGCCGGGATGGGCCGCGAGCAGCGCCTCGAGCTCGCGCCGGCGTTCCGGCGAGGCCGCGGGAATCACCAGTTCGAGCCCATCGACCGTGGCCAGCAGCCGTTCGGCGGCCGCCAGGAAGGTCGGGCCCATGAAGCGGATCTCGTTGCCGCGCGAGCCGGGAAGAATGGCCAGCACCGGCGTCTCGGTGGGCAGCTCCAGCGCCGCACGGGCCGCGGCCCGGTCGTTGACCAGCGGCAGCTCGTCGGCCAGCGGATGACCGACGAAGGCCACCGGCACCCGATGCTGGCGGTAGAAGCTCGCCTCGAACGGCAGGAAGGTGAGCATGGCGTCCACCGCCCGGGCGATACCCTTGATCCGCCCCTGCCGCCAGGCCCACACCGAGGGGCTGACGTAATGCACGGTGGGCACCCCCGCCTCGCGCAGCTGACGCTCGAGGCCCAGGTTGAAGTCGGGGGCGTCGATGCCGACCATCACGTCGGGTCGCCAGGCCAGGGCGTCGTGGCGCAGGTGGCGACGGACCTTCACCAGCCCGGGCAGGTGCCTGAGCACCTCGACCAGCCCCATCACCGACAACGTCTCCAGCGGGTAGAGGCTCTCCAGGCCCTCGGCGATCATGCGAGGGCCGCCGATGCCGCGGAACTCGGCCTCGGGATGGCGGGCCTTGAGCGCGCGCATCAGCCCGGCGCCGAGCAGGTCCCCGGAGAGTTCGCCGGCGATCAGGTAGACGCGCATCGGCTCAACGGATGATGCCGCGGGTGGAAGCCTCGAGGGAGGCGATGAACACCGCCACCTCGGGCATCTCGCCGTAGCGCTCGTGCAGGTTCTCGAGCGCCTGCTCGACGGTCAGCCCCTGGCGATAGACGATGCGGTAGGCCTCGCTCAAGGCCTTGATCGCCTCGCGGGAGAAGCCGCGCCGCTTGAGCCCCACCAGGTTGAGGCCATGCGCCTCGCCCGGATTGCCGTTGACCATCAGGTAGGCGGGAATGTCCTTGGTGACGATCGAGCCACCGCCGCACATGGCATGCTCGCCGACATGACAGAACTGGTGGATGGCGGCCAGCCCGCCGAGGATCGCGAAGTTGCCCAGGGTGACGTGGCCGCCGAGGGTCGCCTGGTTGGCGAGGATGCAGTCGTCGCCGATCACGCAGTCATGGCCGACATGGGAATAGGCCATGAACAGGTTGCGGCTGCCGATGGTGGTCTCGCCGCGATCCTGGACGGTGCCGCGGTGCAGGGTCACGCCCTCGCGCACCACGTTGTCGTCGCCCATTTCCAGCCGGGTCGGCTCGCCGGCGTACTTCTTGTCCTGGCAGGCCTCGCCCACCGAGGCGAACTGGAAGATGCGATTGCGTCGCCCCAGCCGCGTCGGCCCGTTCACCACGACGTGCGGGCCGATACGGCACCCCTCGCCGATCTCGACGTCGGCGCCGATGACACTGAACGGCCCCACCTCGACATCATCGGCGAGACGCGCGCTGGGGTCGACGATGGCGGTTGGATGAATCAAGCGACCTTCCTCTCGGCACAGGTGATCTCGGCCTCGCAGGCCACTTCACCGTCGACGGTGGCGGAACACTGGAACTTCCAGATGCCGCGCCGGGCGCGGATCACCCGCGCTTCCAGGCGCAGCTGGTCGCCGGGCATCACCGGACGCTTGAAGCGCACGTTGTCGCTGCCCACCAGGTAGTAGACATAGCCGTCGGCCGGCAGCTTGTTGACCGTCTTGAAGCCGAGAATGCCACAGGCCTGGGCCATGGCCTCGACGATCAGCACGCCCGGCATGATCGGATGATGGGGAAAATGGCCGTTGAAGAACGGCTCGTTGATGCTGACGTTCTTGCGGGCAACGATGGATTCGCCGAGCTCGAGCTCCACCACCCGATCGACCAGCAGGAAGGGATAGCGGTGGGGCAGATACTCTCGAATTTCGTTGATGTCCATTACCATCGATGCGACCTCTGGAAGTACATATGCCTGCACGGAAGGCAGGCATCTCAGGCGGGACGTCGGGCGCCCCGCCGCGTTGATGTTGGCGCGGGATTATAGCGTTCCTGCACGCCGTCAGTCGCGCCTCAGCCGGTCGAACCCCGCTCGAGGCGTGACAGGCGCTTGGCGATGTCGTCGAGCTGCTTGAAGCGCACCGCGTTCTTGCGCCACAGCGCGTTGCTCATGGCGCCGGTTCCCGACGAGTAGACACCCGGTTCGGTGATCGAGTTGGTCACCAGGCTCATGCCGGTCACCTGCACGCCGTCACAGATCGTCAGATGGCCGGACAGGCCCACGCCACCGCCGAGCAGGCAGTGACGCCCCACCTTGGTGGAGCCGGCGATGCCCACGCAGCCGGCCAGCGCGCTGTGATCGCCCACCTGCACATTGTGGGCGATCTGCACCTGGCTATCGATCTTGACGTCGTCGCCGATCACGGTGTCGCCGAGCGCGCCGCGATCGATGCTCGAGCAGCTGCCCACCTCGACGTCGTCGCCCAGCACGACGCCGCCGAGCTGGGCGATCTTGTGCCAGCCGCGGCCATCATGGGCGAAGCCGAAGCCGTCGGCACCGATCACGCAGCCACTGTGCAGGATCGCCCGCTTGCCGACCACCACCCCGTGGTAGAGCGTCACGTTGGCATGCAGCCGCGAGCCGTCGCCGACGACCGAATCCGCGCCGATCACGCAGCCGGGGCCGACGCTCACGCCGTCACCCAGCTCGACACCGCTCTCGATCACCGCGTTCGCCGCGATGGTCACGTCGCGCCCCAGCACGGCGTCCCCGGCCACCACCGCGGAAGGATGCACGCCACCGGCGTCAGGCGCCGCCATGGGGTCGAACAGGCGCGACAGCTCGGCATAGGCCAGATAGGGATTGTCCAGCTCGAGGCGCGCCACCGGGCACTCGCCGCCATGGGCGGGATGAATCAGCACGGCGGCGGCCCGGGTCTGCGTCAGGTATTTCAGATAGGCCTTGTTGGCCAGGAAGCTGATGTCGTCCGGGCCGGCGTCGCTGAGGGTCGCCAGGCCGCTGACCCGGCGCTCGCCGTCGCCGACGAGAGTGGCCCCCAGTCGGTCGGCCAGCTCGGCCAGGGAGCAGGAAAAGGGCTCGGATCGTTTCATGTCATCGACGAGACGGGCGGCCGGCGCCCGATCCCTCACTTGGCGTTGAGAATCTTGGTGACTTCCTGGGTGATGTCCAGGCCGTCATTCATGTGCACGACCGCATCGCGGTCGACGACCAGATCGGCCCCGTGGCGCTCGGCCGCCTGCTGGATGGCCTTGTCCAGTCGCGGCTTGGCGGACTTGAGGAAGGCCTGCTGCTTCTTCTGCTGCTCCTGCTGGAGCTGGGCACGCAGCTGCTGGAACCGGCCGCCCTTCTGGCGCAATTCCTGCTGGAGCTTCTTGCGCTCGGCATCGGACATCACCGCGCCATCCTTCTGCAGGCGCTGCTGCAGTTTCTGCAGCTCTTCGCTCAGGGACTTCGCCTGCTGGCGCTGCTCGCTGGTCTGGTTGCGCAGCTCGTTCATCGACCGCTGGGCGGCGTCGGACTGCATCAGGGCGGCGCGCCAGTCGAGCACCACGACGTCCGTGGCGTAGGCGGGGGCGGCGGCGAGTGCGCCCAGCAGGCACAGCGCTCCGGTCAGTTTGCGCATGAATGACTCCTTTGCCGATCTCGGTGCCTCAGAAGGTCTGGCCGAGGGAGAATTGGAAGACCTGAGTGTCGTCGCCCGACTTGTCGTTGAGCGGCTGGGCGATGCTGAAGGTCAGCGGCCCCACCGGGGTCAGCCACGACAGCCCCAGACCGGCGCTGTAGCGCAGCTGGTCGAGCTGCACGCCGCTTTCGCAGCTGGAGCTGTAGCCGGACGGCACATCGTAGCAGTCGGTGAGGTAGGTGTTGCCGGCATCAAGGAACACGCTGGTCTGCAGGGTGCGATGGTCCTCGACGAACGGGAACGGGTAGATCAGCTCGGCCGAGCCCTCGACCAGCACGTTGCCGCCCAGGGTGTCGTTGTTGCCGGTGCCCCGCCGCGTGGTCTTCGGCCCCAGGGTGTTGCCGGAGAAGCCGCGCACCGAGCCCAGCCCGCCGGCGTAGAAGTTCTCGTAGAACGGGTAGGGGTCGTTGCCGACGGTATCCGCATAGCCGAACGTCGACGAGAACTTGAGCGACCAGTCGGTCGAGAGCTCGAAGAGCTTCTGGCCGCGATAGCGCAGCTTGTAGTACTGGGCGTCGGAGCCGGGCACGGCGGTTTCCAGCGACAGGCGCTGGTAGCTGCCGTCGGTGGGCAGGATGCCACGGTCGAGGTTGTTGCGCGTCCAGCTGGCGGTCAGCTTGTAGGCAATCGCATCCTTGCCCTGGCCATCGACGTACTCGATGATCTCGGCCGGCGTGTCGCTGTAGGTATTGATGCTCAGGTTCTCGAGACCCACGCCGAAGTTCAGCCGCGTGATGTCGTTGACCGGATAGCCGAAGTTGATGTTGCCGCCGTAGGCATCGGTCGAGTAGGTCGAGATGTCGGAATTCTTGTAGTCGGTCTTGCGATAGAAGACGTTGAAGCCGCGGGAGATGCCGTCCAGCGTCCAGTAGGGGTCGGTATAGCCGAAGTTGAGCTTGGTGTAGGTGTCGCTGCGCTGGGCGCCGATGTTCACCCGGTTACCGGTGCCCAGGAAGTTCTTCTGCGACAGCGAGGCACCGTAGATCACCCCGGCGGTCTGCGAGAAGCCGACGCTCGCCGAGATCGAGCCGGAAGGCTGCTCCTCGACGTTGTAGGTGACATCGACCTGATCGGGCTCGCCCGGCACCGGGCGTGTCTCGACGTCGACCTGCTTGAAGAAGCCCAGCCGCTCGAGGCGCTGCTTGGACTGGCTGATCTTGTCGGTGGAGGCCGGCGCGCCCTCCATCTGGGTCATCTCGCGGCGCAGCACCTCGTCCTGGGTGGTGGTGTTGCCCTCGAAGTTGATGCGCCGCACATAGGCACGCCGCCCCGGCTCGACCATGAAGGTCACGTCGACGGTGTCGCCGTTCTCGTCGACCTCGGGCACGCTCTCCACATTGGCGAAGGCGAAGCCCTCGGCACCGAGCTTCTGGCGCAGCGCCTCGGCGGAATCGGTCAGGGTGCTGCGCGAATAGATTTCCCCGGACCTGGCGGTGATGAGCTTGCGGGCCTGCGACTCGCTGATCTTGAGATCGCCGGCGAACTTGATCCGGTCGATGCGATAGCGCTTGCCTTCGTTGACGTTGATGGTCACGAAGATCTTCGACTTGTCGGGGCTGATCGCCACCTGCGTGGAGTCGATGGCGAAGTTCACGTAGCCGCGATCGAGATACCAGGAGCGCAGGGTCTCGAGGTCCCCGGACAGCTTCTCGCGGGAATACTCGTCGTCGGAGAACCAGCCGAAGAACCAGCCGGGGCGGTCCTCGAGCTGCAGCAGGCCGCGCAGGGTGTCGTCGGAAAAGGCCTGGTTGCCGACGATGTTGATCTGGCGGATCTTGGCGACGGCGCCCTCGTTGACCTTGATGTTCACCTTGACCCGGTTGCGCTCCATGGGCTCCACCGAGGTCTCGATGCGGGCGCTGTAACGCCCCTGGGCATGATAGAGCTGCTCGAGCTGGCGCTGCACGTCCTCGAGGGTGGCCCGCTGCAGCACCTGGCCCTCGGCCAGGCCGGCATCCTTCATCCCCTTGCGGAGATCGTCGTCGGAAATCTGCGAGTTGCCCTCGATGTCGATGCCGGCGATCGACGGCCGCTCGACGACGTGGATGACCAGCACATCACCGTCGCGTGCCAGGCGCACGTCCTCGAACAGACCGGTGTCGAACAGCTTCTTGGCGGCGTCGGCCAGCTCCCGGTCGTCGACGCGCTCGCTGGCGGAAACCGGAAAGGCGTTGAAGACCGACGCGGCGGAGACGCGCTGCAGGCCCTCCACGCGAATGTCGGAAACCGTGAAGGGGGCCGCGAAGGCCGTCGGGGTGCCGCACAGCAGCAGTGCCGCCAATCCAAGGGTCTTGAGTTTCATGCAGTCGCTTCGCTCGAGTTGTTTCCGCCAGCTCGCTGAACAGGCACCTTATACATTTACTCGGCCCACTGACAAGGCTGGCGCGCCGCGCGCCAGCGCCGGCCAACGCTACAGCCGCATCAGATCGAAGTACAGCGCCATCAGCATCAGGGTGCCGACCAGCGCCATGCCGATTCGCAGCCCCGCCGCCTGGGCGGCTTCCGAGACCGGGCGGCCGCGCGCCGCCTCGATGAGGTAATAGAGCAGATGGCCGCCGTCGAGGACCGGGATCGGCAGCAGGTTGAGCACCCCGAGACTGATCGACAGGTAGGCCATGAAGGACACGAAGCTCTCCAGACCGCTGCGGGCCGTGTCGCCGGCGATGCGGGCGATGGTGATCGGCCCCGACAGGTTGCTCGGCGAGATCAGCCCCAGCAGCATCTTGCGGATCGAGTCCAGGGTCAGCACGGTCATTTCCGTGGTGCGCGACACGGCCTGCCCCACCGCCGCCAGCGGCCCGTAGCGAATCTCGCGACGATAGGCGTCGGGCCAGGACACCGGTGCCACACCGGCGCCGATGTAGCCGATGCGCTCCCCGTCCTGCTCGTGGACCGCCGGGGTCAGCGATACCTCCCGTGTCTGCCCGTCGCGGGCCACCGTCAGGGTCATGGCCTGCCCGGGATGCGCCCGCACCGCCTCGACGAAGGCCGTCCAGCCGTCGATGGCGCGTCCGTCGACCGCGACGATGCGATCCCCGGAGGCCAGCCCGGCGCCGGCCGCCGCCCCGTCATCGAGCACCTTGCCCAGCACCGCGGGCGTCGCCGGCCGCCAGGGAGTGACCCCCAGGGTTTCCAGCGGCTGCGGCGGATCCTGCCCGACCAGCCAGCGATCGACCGGCACCGAATGGCGCTGGGCGGAACCGCCCTGATCGGCGTCGCGGGTCTCGATGTGCAGCGGCTGGCGAGTGCCGATGGCCGACAGCAGGCGCAGGTTGACGGCCTCCCAGGTCGGCGTGTCCTCGCCTTGCACGGCGACGATCTCCTGACCCGCCGCCAGCCCGCCTCGCGCCGCCGGCGAGTCGGGCGCCACCGTGCCGACCACCGGCGCCACCGCGGTGGTGCCGGCCACAAACAGGGCCCAGTAGACCACCAGGGCGAGCAGGAAGTTGGCCAGCGGCCCGGCGGCGACGATGGCGATGCGCTTGCCGACCGACTGCCGATTGAAGGCACGCGGCAACTCCTCGGAGGGCACCTCGCCCTCGCGCTCGTCGAGCATCTTGACGTAGCCGCCCAGCGGGATCGCGGCGATGGCGTACTCGGTGCCGTGGCGGTCGAAACGCGACCACAGCGGCTTGCCGAAGCCCACCGAGAAGCGCAGCACCTTGACGCCGCAACGACGCGCGACCCAGAAATGGCCGAATTCGTGGAAGGTGATCAACAGCCCCAGCACCACGACGGCCGCCAGGATGTTCTGAATCGCGTCCATCTCGTCCCTCCTCGATCAACGCAACAGCGACAATCGCTGGTCGGCCAGCCGCCGGGCACGGGCGTCCTCGGCGAGAACCTGCTCCAGGCTATCAGCGGGCACCGCCGGGCAAGCCTCGAGCACCGTCTCGACCACCTCGGCGATGGCCGTGAAGCCCAGCTGCCCTTCCAGAAACGCGGCCACCGCCACCTCGTTGGCAGCGTTGAGCACCGCCGGCGCCGTACCGCCCGCGCGCATCGCCTCGCGCGCCAGGCGCAGGCAGGGGAAGGCCCGCTCGTCGGCCGGCTCGAAGTCGAGCCGGGCCACCTGGAACAGGTCGAGCGGCTCGACACCGGCCGCGATGCGCTCCGGCCAGGCGAGGCCGTAGGCGATCGGCGTGCGCATGTCGGGGTTGCCCAGCTGGGCGATCACCGAACCGTCGCTGTAGGCGGCCATGGAGTGCACCACGCTCTGCGGATGCACCACCACCTGAACCTGCTCGGGACGCGCGGCGAACAGCCAGCACGCCTCGATCAGCTCGAGCCCCTTGTTCATCAGTGTGGCACTGTCCACGGAAATCTTGCGGCCCATCGACCAGTTGGGGTGGGCACAGGCCTGCTCGGGCGTGACACCGGCCAGCGCCTCCGGCGTCCAGCCACGGAACGGCCCGCCCGAGGCGGTCAGCAGCAGCTGGGTCACGCCGGATGCGGCCAGGCCGCCGGCGCGCGCGGGAGGCAGGCACTGATAGATGGCATTGTGCTCGGAGTCGATGGGCAACAGCACGGCCTGGTGGCGCGCCACCGCGTCCATGAACAGCGCCCCGGACATCACCAGCGCTTCCTTGTTGGCCAGCAGCACGCGCTTGCCGGCGCGCACCGCCGCCAGGGTCGGCAGCAGGCCCGCGGCGCCGACGATGGCCGCCATCACCACATCGACCTCGCCGGCCTCGGCCACCTCGACCAGCGCCGCCTCGCCGGCACGCACCTCGGTGGCGATATCCGCCGCAGCCAGGCGCTCGCGCAGCCAGGCTGCATCGGTCTCGCGCGAGAGGACCGCCACGTCCGGGCGATGCACCCGGCACTGCGCGTAGAGTGCCTCGCGCCGGGTGCCGGCAGTCAGGGCGTGAATGCGATAGCGTTCGGGATGCCGGGCGATGACGTCCAGGGTGCTGGTACCGATGGAGCCCGTGGCGCCCAGCACGGTGACGCGCTGCGCGGTGCGGCCGGGGGAAGGTGCAGTCATCAGGGCCTCCTCACTGCCAGAGCTTGAGCAGCGCGAACAGCGGCACCGCCGCGGTGAGGCTGTCGATGCGATCAAGAATGCCGCCATGGCCCGGCAGCAGCCGTCCGGAATCCTTGATGCCCCGCCAGCGCTTGAACAGGCTCTCGAGCAGGTCGCCAAGCACCGAGGCCAGGGTCACCACCAGGGTGATCAGCAGCAGCCACAGGCTCTCGCCGAACGGCAGCCCCAGACCCAGCGCGTAGCCCAGCGCCAGCAGCACGGTCACCGCCATGCCGCCGTAGACGCCCTCCCACGACTTGCCGGGGCTGACCCGCGGCGCCAGCTTGTGGCGACCGAAGCGCCGTCCGGCGAAGTAGGCACCGATGTCCGCCAGCCACACCAGCAGCAGCACGTAGAGCAGCCACTCGGCACCGCTGGCGCGCAGCTGCACGAGCCCCGCCCAGCAGGGCACCAGCACCCAGAGCCCGGTCAGCAGCCGGGCCGGCGACGAGCGCCACTGCCAGCCCCGCTCGGGGTAGCCGGCCACCCAGTAGAAGCTCAGCAGCCAGCCGCCGAGCGCCAGCCACAGCGGCCAGGCCGCCGCCACCGCACCGGTCTGCCAGCCGGCCAGCATCAGCACGGCGATCACCACCAGATAAACCAGCCGCCCCAGCGGGGCGGCGAGGCCGGAGAGGTTGGCCCATTCCCAGCCGGCGAGCAGCACGACGGCGCCGGTGAACAGCGCGAAGGGCGTGCCGGAGAGGCCGAACAGGCCGGCCAGCATCAGCGGCGCGAGAATGACGGCGGTAAGGATCCGTTGCTTAAGCACCCTGTGCCTCGATCTGTTCCTGGGTCATGCCGAAGCGCCGCTGGCGATGCGCGAAATCATCGAGCGCCTCGTCGAAGGCATCACCCCCGAAGTCGGGCCACAGACACGGCGAGAAGAAAAGCTCGGCGTAGGCCAGCTGCCAGAGCAGGAAGTTGGAGATGCGCTGCTCGCCGCTGGTGCGAATGCACAGGTCGACCGGCGGTGCACTGACCCGGCCGATCTCCTCGTCGAGCGCGTGCTCGTCGATCGCCTCGGCCTTGAGCTCGCCGGCCTCGACGCGTTCGGCCAGCCGTCGCGCGGCCAGGGCGATGTCGCGCTGCCCGCCGTAGTTGGCGGCGATGATCAGGTGCAACCCCTGATTGTCGCGGGTCAGCGACTCGGCCCGGGCGATGTACTGCTGGATGGTGTTCGAGAAGCGCTCCCGCTCGCCGATCACGCTCAACCGGATGCCATGCTCGTGCAGCTTGCCGACCTCGCGCTTGAGTACCCGCAGGAACAGCTCCATCAGCGCCCGCACCTCGGCGGGCGGACGCTTCCAGTTCTCGCTGGAGAAGGCAAACAGGGTCAGCGTCTCGACGCCGCGCTCGGCCGCGCGCCGGATCACCGCCCGGACCGACTCGACACCGGCCCGGTGCCCGCGCACGCCGGACAGGCCCCGCGCGCGTGCCCAGCGGTTGTTGCCGTCCATGATGATCGCCACGTGGCGCGGCAGGTTGGATGACTGCGGTGAACTCATGGTCTCTCACGCGGGAGGAAAGGGGCTCCCGGGCGGCACGCCGCCCGGGCACGGCTCACACCTGCAGCAGGTCGTGTTCCTTGGTTTCCAGCAGCTTGTCGATCTCGGCGACGTACTTGTCGGTCAGCTTCTGGATGGCGTCCTCGCCCTGGTGCTCTTCATCCTCGGTGATTTCCTTTTCCTTGAGCAGCGCCTTGATGTCGGCATTGGCATCGCGCCGCACGTTGCGCACCGCCACGCGGGCGGTTTCGGCCTCGCCGCGCGCCTGCTTGATGTAGTTGCGGCGCGTCTCCTCGGTCAGCGGCGGCATCGGCACGCGGATCACCGTGCCGGCCGTGGCCGGATTGAGGCCCAGGTCGGCGGTCATGATCGCCTTCTCGACCTTGGGCACCATGCTCTTTTCCCAGGGCACCACGGCGAGTGTCCGGGCATCCTCGACGTTGACGTTGGCCACCTGATTGATCGGCATCTGCGAGCCGTAGTACTCCACGGTCACCGCGTCCAGGATGCTCGGGTGGGCGCGCCCGGTACGAATCTTGTGGAAGTGGGCCTGCAGCGATTCCAGGCTCTTCTTCATGCGGGTTTCCGCATCCTGCTTGATCTCGTTGATCACGGTTTCAACCTCTGTCTATCAGCGTTCCTTCCTTACCACCCACGACCAGGTTGAGCAACGCTCCGGGCTTGGTCATGTCGAACACGCGGACCGGCATGTCATGGTCCCGTACCAGGCAGATGGCGGTCAAATCCATCACGCCCAGCTTGCGGTCGAGGGCCTCGTCATAACCCAGGCGCTCGTACTTGACGGCATCGGGATGCAGCACCGGGTCCTTGTCGTAGACCCCGTCGACCTTGGTGGCCTTGACCACCACGTCGGCATCGATCTCGATACCGCGCAGGCAGGCCGCGGAATCGGTGGTGAAGAACGGGTTCCCGGTACCGGCGGAGAAGATCACCACGTCGCCCGAGGTCAGATAACGGATCGCCGTACGCCGATCATAATGCTCGACCACGCCGCTCATGGGAATCGCCGACATCACCCGCGAACGGATGTTGGAGCGTTCCAGGGCGTCGCGCATCGCCAGGGCGTTCATCACCGTGGCGAGCATGCCCATGTGGTCACCGGTCACGCGCTCCATGCCGGCGGCGTGCAGGGCCGCGCCGCGGAACAGGTTGCCGCCGCCGATCACCATGCCGACCTGAACGCCGATGCCGACCAGCTGGCCGATCTCCAGCGCCATGCGGTCGAGCACCTTGGGGTCGATGCCGAACTCGCCGTCGCCCATCAGTGCCTCGCCGGAGAGCTTGAGCAGGATACGCTTGTACTTCGACTTCTTGTTGCGTTCCGGTGACGGCGTATTGCGGTCGGAAATGACAGGCATGCGGGAATCTCCTGGTAACGGCGGGATGTGGCTTGCCGGTGACATCCACCGGCCGGATACACGATGGCGTGCGCCTGGGCGCACGCCATGCGACAACCAGAAGCTAGGACCTCAGCTACGGCGAGCCTGTTCCATCACTTCCTTGGCGAAGTCGACTTCTTCCTTCTCGATGCCCTCGCCCACCTCGAAACGGGTGAAGCCGACCACCTCGCCACCCTGCGACTTGGCATAGTCGGCCACGGTGACGTTGGGGTCCTTGACGAAGGGCTGCTCGGTCAGGCTGTTCTCGGCCAGGTACTTCTTGAGACGGCCCTGGACCATCTTCTCGGCGATGTTCTCCGGCTTGCCGGCCATGTCCGGCTGGGCCAGGATGATCGCCTTTTCCTTGTCGAGCTCTTCCTGCGGCATGTCCTCGGGATGGGCCACGACCGGGTTGATCGCCGCGACGTGCATCGCGACGTCCTTGGCCGCCTCGGCGTTGCCGCCCTTGAGGACGGTCAGCACGCCGATGCGGCTGCCGTGGACGTAGGCACCGACCACGCCGTCGGCCGGGGCCTCGACGACCACCGCACGACGCACGCTGATGTTCTCGCCGATCTTCTGGACCAGCTGCTCGCGGGCTTCCTCGAGCTCGCCTTCCATCAGGGCGGCGACGTCTTCGCTCTTGCTCTCGAAGACCTTGCCGACCACGCGCTCGGCGAAGGCGCGGAAGTTGTCGTCACGGGCCACGAAGTCGGTCTCGGAGTTGACCTCGAGCATCACGCCGTAGCTGCCGTCCTCGGCGACACGGGTGATGACCGCGCCTTCGGCGGCGGTGCGGCCGGCCTTCTTGGCGGCCTTGAGACCGGAGTTCTTGCGCAGGTTCTCGATGGCCTGCTCGATGTCACCGTCCGCCTCGGAGAGTGCCTTCTTGCACTCCATCATGCCGAGCCCGGTGCGCTCACGCAGTTCCTTGACCAGAGATGCGCTGATAGCTGCCATGGTGGTAAACCTCTGAAAAATTCGACGTCGGATAATACGAAAGGCAGAAGCTCTGCCGGGAACGAAACGCCTGGCTGCGGCGCAACGAAGGGGGCCGAGGCCCCCTTCGCGCGCCCTGACTGCCCGCATGGCCAGTCTGGCCGGCCGACATGACAGTCAGAATAGGCGCGTCGCGATCACTCGGCGACTTCGTTGTTCTCGGTCACCTCGACGAACTCGTCGGGACGGCCTTCCTTCGCCTTGGCGCAGGCGTCGGCGATCGCCTGGACATAGATCTGGATGGCGCGGATGGAGTCGTCGTTGCCCGGGATGACGTAGTCGACGCCGTCCGGGTCGGAGTTGGTGTCGACCACACCGATGACCGGGATGCCCAGCTTGTTGGCTTCGTTGATGGCAATCCGCTCATGGTCGACGTCGACCACGAACAGCGCATCCGGCAGGCCGCCCATGTCCTTGATGCCGCCGATGGACCGCTCGAGCTTGTCCTGCTCGCGGGTGGCCATCAGGACTTCCTTCTTGGTCAGCTTCTCGAAGGTGCCGTCCTCGCGCATCGACTCGAGCTCGCGCAGGCGCTTGATCGAGACCCGGATGGTCTTGTAGTTGGTCAGCATGCCGCCGAGCCAGCGGTGGTTGACGAACGGCTGACCGGCGCGGGTGGCCTCTTCCTTGATGATCTTGCTGGCGGCACGCTTGGTGCCGACGAACAGGATCTTGTTGTTGGCGGCCGCCATCTTCTCGACCACGCCGATGGCATCGTTCAGCGCCGGCAGGGTGTGCTCGAGGTTGATGATGTGGATCTTGTTGCGCGCACCGAAGATGAACTTGCTCATCTTCGGGTTCCAGTACTTGGTCTGGTGGCCGAAGTGGGCGCCCGCCTTGAGCAGGTCGCGCATGTTGACTTGCGCCATGGGATGTCTCCTGATGAATCGGGTTAGGCCTCCATGTACCCCATGGATCCGACCGCGGCACGCATCGGCGTCGACCTCGGCACCCGGGACCATGTGACGGTACATGTGTGTTTTCAGGCAGTTGATGGACTTGCCGCTTGCCGCCGCCCGCCGGCGGGCGGATTGCAGTCAAGCGCGCGGCTTTATACCATAGAATGATGCCAGAATGAAGCCGATGCCCCGCGCCGCGCGGGCTTCCCACGCTCCCGATTCGAGACCCCATGAACGCTCCCATCAAGACTCCCGACGAAATCATCAAGATGCGCGAGGCCGGCCGGCAGGCCGTCGCCGTCTTCGCGCTGCTCGACCAGCACGTGCGTGCCGGCGTCAGCACCGGCGAGCTCGACCGCCTGTGCCACGACTTCATCGTCAACGAGCTGGGCTCGGTGCCCGCCCCGCTCAACTACCACGGCTTTCCCAAGTCGATCTGCACCTCGATCAACCATGTGGTGTGCCACGGCATCCCCGACGACGGCAAGACCCTCAAGAAGGGCGACATCATGAATGTCGACATCACCGTCAAGACCGCCGACGGCTACCACGGCGATTCCAGCAAGATGTACGTGATCGGCGAGAGCATCCAGGGCGAGCGGCTGTGCCGCGTCACCCAGGAATGCCTTTACAAGGCCATGGCACTGGTGCGCCCCGGTACCCGGCTCTCCGAGATCGGTCGCGTCATCCAGCAGCATGCCGAGGCCAATGGCTACTCGGTGGTCCGCGACTTCTGCGGCCACGGCATCGGCGATGTCTTCCACGAGGAACCGCAGGTGCTGCACTACGACGGCTATGCCCCCGAGGCCGACATCGCGCTGGCCGAGGGCATGTGCTTCACCATCGAGCCGATGATCAACGCCGGCGGCTACCGCACCAAGGTGCTGCGCGACGGCTGGACGGCGGTGACCCGCGACAAGAGCCTCTCCGCGCAGTGGGAGCATACCCTGGCGGTCACCGCCACCGGCGTCGAGGTGCTGACCGCCCGCCCCGAGGAAGACCTCTCCTTCCTTCAGGGCTGACCCGCCACACGCGCCGCGCCGCCAGCTTCGGAGAGCCATCGCGCATGCTGCTGCACCACTACCGCTTCGTTCCGGACGAGACGCTGTTCGACGCCACGGCGTTCTGCGCCGCGCTCGACACCAGCCGCTCGCCGATTCCGGTCTACAAGCAGGCGCTGCGCGAGATCCAGGAGCGCCTGGACGCCCGCTTCCGGGCCGGCGCCGACATCCGCGATCTGGTCCACGGGCGCGCCTGGTGCCTGGACCGGCTGCTGGCCATCGCCTGGGAGCGCCACGCCTGGCCCGACGACGGCGTGGCCCTGCTGGCGGTGGGCGGCTACGGCCGCGGCGAGCTGCATCCACACTCCGACATCGACCTGCTGCTGCTGCTCGAGCGCGACGACGACACCCCCTACCGTGAACCGCTGACCGCCTTCATCACCTTCCTCTGGGACATCGGCCTGGAGATCGGGCACAGCGTGCGCTCGCTGGCTGACTGCGAACGCGAGGCCCGCAACGATGTCACGGTGATCACCAACCTGCTCGAGACGCGCACCCTGGCCGGCCCCGAGCGGCTGCGCACGGCAATGGGCGAACGCCTGTCGAGCGCGCACATGTGGCCGCCGGATCAGTTCTTCGAGGCCAAGTGGCAGGAGCAGATCGCCCGTCACTACAAGCACAACAACTCCGAATACCAGCTCGAGCCCAACCTCAAGAGCTCGCCCGGCGGGCTCCGCGACATCCAGATGATCGGCTGGGTTGCCAAGCGCTACTTCGGCCCGCTGCGCTACGAGGAGGTGGTCGCCCAGGGCTTCATGAACGATGCCGAGCTGCGCATCCTCAGCCAGGGCCAGGCCTTCCTGTGGCAGGTTCGCTACGCGTTGCACATGCTTACCGGGCGCGCCGAGGACCGCCTGCTGTTCGACCACCAGCGGGCCATCGCCGAGCTGTTCGGCTACCACGACTCGCCGGGGCGGCTGGGCGTCGAGCAGTTCATGAAGCGCTACTACCGTCACGTCACCGCCCTGGCCGGTCTCAACGACATGCTGCTGCAGCATTTCGACGAGATGATCCTGCGCGCCGACGAGGTGCTCGAGACCCGGCCGCTCAATGCCCGCTTCGAGGTCAAGGGCGGCTATATCCAGGCGCGCCATCCCCGCGTCTTCCTGCGCCGCCCCGGGGCGCTGCTCGAGCTGTTCCTGCTGATGGCCCAGCATCCCGAGATCGAGGGCGTGCGCGCCACGACCATCCGCCTGATCCGCGATCACCGTCACCTGATCGACGAGGGCTTCCGCGACGACCTGCGCCACCAGAGCCTGTTCATGGAGCTGCTGCGCAGCGGCGGTAACGTGGCCCGCCAGCTGCGGCGCATGAACCGCTACGGCATTCTCGGCAAGTACCTGCCCGAGTTCGGCCAAGCGGTAGGGCTGATGCAGCACGACCTCTTCCACCTCTACACGGTGGACGCCCACACCCTGCGCCTGCTGACCTTCATCCAGCGCTTCCGCGAGCCCGAGGGCCGCCAGGACTTTCCGGTCGCGGCCACCCTGGTCCACCAGCTGCCCAAGCTGGAACTGCTGTGGATCGCCGGGCTCTTCCACGACATCGGCAAGGGCCAGGGCGGCGATCATTCGCACATCGGCGCCGGCCTGGTCACCGACTTCGCCGAGCGCCACGGCCTGTCGCCCCGCGACACCCGCCTGGTCGCCTGGCTGGTCGAACACCACCTGCTGATGTCGAAGACCGCGCAGAAGCGCGACATCTCCGACCCGGACGTGATCCGCGAGTTCGCCGGCCAGATGCGCGACGAGGTGCACCTCGACTACCTCTACGTGCTTACCGTCGCCGACATCACCGCCACCAACCCCTCGCTGTGGAACGGTTGGCGCGCCGCCCTGCTGCGTCAGCTGCACAGCGAGACCAAGCGCGCCCTGCGGCGCGGCCTGGAAAACCCCATCGACCGCGACGACTGGATCCGCGAGACGCGCACCGAGGCCCTGGCCCTGCTGCGCACCCTGGGCGTCGACGCGGACCGCGTCGAGGCGCTCTGGGACACCCTCGGCGACGACTACTTCGTGCAGTACGCCCCCAGCGAGATCGCCTGGCACACCCAGGGCATCCTCGCCCACGGCGGCTCCGAGCTGCCCATGGTGCTGGTCAGCGCGCCGGCCGAGGGCACCAGCGAGGGCGGCACCAAGGTATTCATCCACACCCCCTCGGTGGACGACCTGTTCGCCGCCACCGCCGCGGCGCTCGACCAGCTCGACCTGTCGATCCACGACGCGCGCATCGCCACCTCGAGCAACAACCGCACGCTCAACACCTTCATCGTGCTCGACGACAACAACGAGCCGATCCGTGAGCCCGCCCGTCTCGAGCGCATCCGCGAGCACCTGATCGAGGAACTCGACGACCCGGACGACTACCCGCAGATCGTCAACCGCCACACGCCGCGCCAGCTCAAGCACTTCCGTGTGCCCACCCAGGTGCTGATCGAGCCCGACGGCGCCAACGCCCGGACCATGCTGGAACTGATCGCCCCCGACCGCCCGGGGCTGCTGGCCCGCGTGGGGCGGATCTTCATGGAGCAGCACATCGCGCTGTCGGCGGCCAAGATCGCCACCCTCGGCGAGCGCGTCGAGGACGTGTTCTTCATCACCGACAAGAACGGCGAGCCGCTCACCGATCCCGAGCGTCAGGCCGAGCTGCGCCGCCGGCTGTGCGAGACCCTCGACGTGTGACGCGTCGGGCCAATCCCAAGCATTTGAGGGGGTCTCCCGGCTTCCCTATAATCGGTGGCTTCGCGCCGCACGGCACTCATAACGACATTCGCCCGCTCGACGGGCCGCTGGCACCCCATGAACCCCAATCTCGACGCGCTCAAGCCCTACCCCTTCGAGAAGCTCGCCGCGCTGAAAGCCGGCGTGACGCCTCCCGATCGGTCGCCCATTCCGCTGACCATCGGCGAACCCCAGCACGCGCCGCCCGCGGCGGTGCTCGAGGCGCTGCGCCGCCACGAGGGCGACGTCGCCCGCTACCCGGCCACCGCCGGGCTGCCCGAGCTGCGCGAGACCCTCGCCGGCTGGGCGACGCGGCGCTTCGGCCTCGCGCCGGGCAGCCTCGACCCCGAGCGCCACGTGCTGCCGGTCAACGGCACTCGCGAGGCGATCTTCGCCTTCGTCCAGGCCGCCCTCGATCGCTCGCGCCCGGCGAAGGTGGCGATGCCCAACCCCTTCTACCAGATCTACGAGGGCGCCACCCTGCTGGCCGGCGGCGAGCCGCTGTATCTCGACTGCACCGCCGCCAATGACTTTCGTCCCGAACTCGACGCCGTGCCGGCCGAGGTCTGGCGCGAGGTGCAGCTGGTCTTCGTCTGCTCACCGGGCAACCCCACCGGCGCGGTGACGCCGCTGGCCGACTTCCAGCGGCTGATCGCGCTGGCCGATGAACACGACTTCCTGATCGCCTCCGACGAGTGCTACTCGGAGCTCTACCTGGACGAGACCGCACCACCGCCGGGGCTGCTCGAGGCCTGCCGGACGCTGGGCCGCGACGACTACCGGCGCTGCATCGTCTTCCATTCGCTGTCCAAGCGTTCCAACCTGCCGGGGCTGCGCTCCGGCTTCGTCGCCGGCGACGCCGAGCTGATCGCGCCCTTCAAGCGCTACCGCACCTATCACGGCTGCGCCATGCCGCTGCAGGTGCAGAAGGCCTCGATCGTCGCCTGGAACGACGAGAGCCACGTGCGCGCCAACCGCGATGCCTACCGCGAGACGTTCGCTGCCGTCACCGAGATCCTCGCGCCGGTGCTGGACTTCCCCGCGCCACAGGCGAGCTTCTACCTGTGGCCGGCGGTCCCGGGCGGCGACGACGAGGCCTTCACCCGCGAGCTGTTCGCCGAGGAACACGTCAGCGTGCTGCCCGGCCGCTACATGTCCCGCGACGGCGTGAGCGGCAACCCCGGCGCCGGGCGCCTGCGCCTGGCGCTGGTCGCCGAGGCCGACGCCACGGCCGAGGCCGCCCGGCGCCTGCGTGCCTTCATCGAACGCCGCCAGTGAGAGGACACCACGCCCGATGATGACGCTCTACGGCATCAAGAGCTGCGACACCTGCCGCAAGGCCCGCAAGGCGCTCGACGCCCGCGGCATCGCCCATGGCTACCATGACCTGCGCGAGGATGGGCTCGACGCCGCCACACTGGACCGCTTCATCGCGCTGGCCGGTCTGGAGGCGCTGCTCAACACCCGCAGCACCACCTGGCGCGGGCTCGATGACACCGACCGCCAGGCCGCACGCAGCGACGACGCCCACGCCCGCACCCTGATCCTGGCGCAGCCGACCCTGCTCAAGCGCCCGCTGCTCGACACCGGCGAGACGCTGATCGTCGGCCGAGCACGCGACGACTACGCCGATCTGACTTGAACCTGTTCTACACCCACGTTTCAGGAGACTGCACATGCTGAGTTTCGCCCTCGGAATCGGCCATCAGAACACCCAAGGCGACTGGCTGGACGTCTACTATCCGGCGCCGCTGCTCAAGCCCGACGCCGCGCTGGTCGAGGCCGCCCGCCAGGCGCTCGACGCCCCGGCCGGCAACGCCGCAGTGAGCTTCCTGCCCGAGCACTGCGCGGCACTGGCCGAGGCGCTCAAGGCCGCCGGCCATGCCGACCAGGCCGAGCTGGCCGCCAGCCTCGCCGCCAGCCGGCGCCCGCTGGTCGCCACCTTCCTGGAGGTGGACCAGCCGCCGCAGAGCGTCCCGGAGGTCTATCTCAAGCTGCACCTGCTCTCGCACCGCCTGGTCAAGCCCCACGGCGTCGACCTCACCGGCATGTTCGGCCTGCTGCGCAACACCGCCTGGACCAGCGAAGGCCCGATCGACGTCGAGGAGCTGCCGGAGCGTCGTCTCCAGGCCCGTCTCGAAGGCCGCGTGCTGTCGGTGGACTGCGTCGACAAGTTCCCCAAGATGACCGACTACGTGGTGCCCCGGGGCGTGCGCATCGGCGACACCGCCCGCGTGCGCCTCGGCGCCCACCTCGGCGAGGGCACCACGGTCATGCACGAGGGCTTCGTCAACTTCAACGCCGGCACCGAAGGCCCGGGCATGGTCGAGGGCCGCATCTCCGCCGGGGTGATGATCGGCAAGGGCTCGGACCTGGGCGGCGGCTGCTCGACCATGGGCACCCTCTCCGGCGGCGGCAACATCGTGATCAAGGTCGGCGAGGGCTGCCTGATCGGCGCCAATGCCGGGATCGGCATCCCGCTGGGGGATCGCTGCACCGTCGAGGCCGGCCTCTACCTCACCGCCGGCGCCAAGGTCGTGGTGCTCGACGACCAGGGCCAGGAAGTGCGTACCGTGGCGGCCCGCGAGCTGGCCAACCAGAACGACCTGCTGCTGCGTCGCAACTCGCTCAACGGGCGCATCGAGTGCCTGACCAACAAGAGTGCCGTCGCGCTGAACGAAGCGCTGCACGCCCACAACTGAGCTGACGGCGCCCGCCACGCGGGCGCCCCACCGGCCGACTACCAGGAATCCGCATGTCTTCGTCCGACTCCCCCGCGTCGCTGTCGCCGACGCTCGACCTGGCCATGGCACTGATGCGCCGCCCGTCGGTCACCCCCGACGACGCCGGCTGTCAGGACCTGATGATCGAGCGCCTCGAGCGTCTGGGCTTTCGCGTCCAGCGCCTGCCGTTCGGCGAGGTCGAGAACTTCTGGGCGGTGCGCGGCCATCATGGCCCGGTGCTGGCCTTCGCCGGCCACACCGACGTGGTGCCCAGCGGTCCCGCGGCGCAGTGGGACGCCCCGCCCTTCGAGCCGTGCATCAATGCCGCCGGCGAGCTGTGCGGGCGCGGCGCCGCCGACATGAAGGGCAGCCTGGCGGCGATGGTCACCGCCGTGGAGCGCTTCGTCGCGGTGCATCCGGATCATCCCGGCCAGCTCGCCTTCCTGATCACCGCCGACGAGGAAGGGCCCGCGGTCGACGGCACCCGCGCGGTGGTCGAGCACCTGCGCGAGGCCCACGAGCGACTCGACTACTGCATCGTCGGCGAGCCCTCGTCGAGCGAGCGCCTGGGCGACACCATCAAGAACGGCCGGCGGGGCTCGCTGGGCGGCGTGCTGCACGTGCACGGCGTGCAGGGGCACGTGGCCTACCCCCACATGGCGCGCAACCCCATCCACGAGGCGGCCCCGGCGCTCGATGCCCTGTGCCGCGAGCACTGGGACGACGGCAATGCCTTCTTCCCGGCGACCAGCTTCCAGATCTCCAACATCCGCTCGGGCACCGGCGCCACCAACGTGATTCCCGGCGAGCTGGAGGTGGTGTTCAACTTCCGCTACTCCACCGAGCTCAGCCACGAGACACTGCGTCAGCGCACCGAGGCGATCCTCGACGCCCACGGGCTCGACTACCGCCTCGACTGGACGCTCAACGGCGAGCCCTTCCTCACCGACCACGGCCCGCTCATCGAGGCCACCGTGGCCGGGGTCGAGTCGGTGACCGGCCTGACACCGACCCTGTCCACCGCCGGCGGCACCTCGGACGGGCGCTTCATCGCCACCCTCGGCTGCCAGGTGGTGGAACTCGGCCCGCTCAACGCCACCATCCACAAGGTGAACGAGCGCGTGCGCGCGGCGGATCTCGATACACTGAGCCGGGTCTACGAGACGATCCTCGTCCGGCTGTTCACCTGAGGCTGCCATGGAACGCTATCCCGATATCGAAATCTATCTGGCGGGTGCCGACCTCGAGGCCCTCAATGCCTGGCTGGGCGAGCGCCTCGACGCCGCCCCGCTGCAGCCGGCCGGCAAGCGCAAGTGGCGCGGCCGCGGCTACTGCGCGGGCGAGACGGTCCCGGTGCTGCTGGTCGAGGGCGTGGCCGACGGCTTCGCCAGCCTGTGGCTCGACAGCGCCGCCACGCCCTGGCCGCGGGACATCGATCTCGCCCGGGAGGCCGTGCAGCGGCTGGGCTGCGAGGTGCGCTGCTCGCTGGGCGGCTGGCAGCCCGGCGACGACCCCGACCGCTTCTGGCAGGTCTGCCCGAGCGGCCACGAGGGCCCCATCGACTGGCCGGACTCGGGACAATAGGCCATGCTGCGGGCACATTGCCCGTTCTCCACTCTCCCCATGACGACAAGGATGCGATGCCATGGCGGAATCCAAGCCGGTCATCTATGCCGCCATGGGCGGCAACCTGCTGATCGCGATCACCAAGTTCGTCGCCGCCGCTTTCACCGGAAGCTCGGCGATGCTCTCCGAAGGCATTCACTCGGTGGTCGACACCGGCAACCAGGGCCTGCTGCTGCTGGGCCTGAAGCGCGCCAGTCGACCACCCAGCGCGCAGTTTCCCTTCGGCCACGGCAAGGAGGTCTATTTCTGGAGCTTCGTGGTCGCGCTGCTGATCTTCGCCGTGGGCGCCGGCGTCTCGATCTACGAGGGCATCAACCACATCCTTCACCCCGAGCCGATGCAGTCGCCGCTGATCAACTACATCGTGCTGGGACTGGGGATTCTCTTCGAGGGGGCGTCCTGGGCCTTCGCACTGAACGCCTTTCGCAAGACCAAGGGCAAGTGGGGCTATGTGCAGGCGGTGCGCCGTGGCAAGGACCCGACCATGTTCATGGTGGTGTTCGAGGACTCCGCCGCCCTGCTCGGTCTCCTGGTGGCGCTCGGCGGCATCTGGCTGAGCGAGTGGACCCACAACCCAATCTTCGATGGCATCGCCTCGGTGATTATCGGCCTGATCCTCGGCGGCACGGCGATCTGGCTGGCGGTCGAGACCAAGGGGTTGCTGATCGGTGAAAGTGCCAATCGCGGTGTGGTCGATGCCATTCGCCACCTGGCCGGCAACACCGATGCCGTGGAATCGGTCAACGAGGTGCTGACCATGCACATGGGGCCGGACTTCGTCCTCGCCACGCTCAGCATCCGTTTCCGGCGCGGCACGCCCGCCGAGCGCATCGAGCGCGCCATCGCCACGCTGGACCGGGACATCAAGGCCGAGGTGCCCACGGTCAAGCGGGTGTTCGTCGAGGCCGAGGCCCGCGCCGACGTGGACGAACGCCCGGATCACGGCGAGGAGCCGGCCAGCGCCCCGGCCTGAACGCCATCGCCCCGGCAAGGGCCGGGGCGATGGCGTTTCGGGAAGCGGCGGACCGGCTTCAGGTGATGACGGTGACGTCGTCGGCCTGCAGCCCGCGCTCGTTCTGGACCACGTGATAGCGCACCTTCTGCCCCTCGGCCAGGGTACGGTGCCCCTTGCCGCGGATGGCGCGAAAGTGCACGAACACATCCTCGCCGTTCTCGCGAGTGATGAAGCCGTAGCCCTTGTTGACGTTGAACCACTTGACCTCCCCGGTCTCGCGATCATCGCTCTCGATGTCCGCCAGGTTGGCCAGCTGTGGGGTGAGAATGTTAACGGCCAGTGTCGCCACCAGTAGAATCACGAAGATCGCCACGGCGCTGGCCACGTAGATACGCTCGATACCATCGAGCTCCAGGGCCTTTTCCAGTTCGCCGGTCAAGGCGCCGTCGGCCAGCGAGGCAAAAAGGGCGATCAGCAGCGGGGCGGGAGCGGCCAGCAGGAGACTGATGATACTGCAACGCAGTAATACCTTTCGATTCATGGACCTCGGGTTCTCTTGTTGTCAACCAATAACGGCCCGGTCGCCGAGGCGACGGGCGATGTCAGGAAAAATCAAGGTGTCGCGATGAACGGCAACACACAGCGCAGCGATTCTAGCATGATCGAAAACGACCCGCTTATCAGCCGCCTGGAGGCGCGAATCGAGGCCCTGGAGAGCCGGCTGGCCTATCAGGAACACTGGCTGGACACGCTGGATCGCGCCGCCGTGCGCCGGGAACAGCGCCTGAGCCAGCTCGAGCGCATCAACGCGCTGATGCAGCAGCGCCTGCGCGATCAGCACCAGGCCCTGGAAAGCCTGGCTCCGGATCTCGGGGCGCCGGACGAGCGCCCGCCCCACTACTGAGGCCGCCGCCAGACGGCAGACGCACCGCTGGACGGCGGGGAGACCCGGCAAGGGGGGCCAAGACGGGAAGTCGCAAAAAGAACGGGGAGCGCCAGGCGGCGCTCCCCGAGTCGACCGAAGGGCTGTCAGACCGAAGCCCGGCCGGCGTTCACTCCAGGCCGTCGAGGTAGCGCTCGGCGTCGAGCGCGGCCATGCAGCCGCTGCCGGCGGAAGTGATGGCCTGGCGATAGACGTGATCCATGACGTCGCCGGCGGCGAACACGCCCGGCACGCTGGTGGCGGTGGCGTTGCCGTCGAGCCCGGAGCGCACCGTGATGTAGCCGCCGCTCATCTCCAGCTGGCCCGCGAACAGACCGGTATTGGGCGTGTGGCCGATGGCGATGAACACGCCCGGGGCCGCCAGCTCGCGGGTACTGTCATCCAGCATGGAGCGCAGCCGCACGCCGGTGACGCCGGAGCCGTCGCCGAGCACCTCGTCGACGGTCTGGTTCCACTCGACGGCGATGTTGCCGTTGTCGACCTTCTCGAAGAACTTGTCCTGCAGGATCTTCTCGGCGCGCAGGCTGTCGCGGCGGTGCACCAGGGTCACCCGCGAGGCGATGTTGGACAGGTACAGTGCCTCCTCGACGGCGGTGTTGCCCCCGCCGACCACCACGACCTCCTGATTGCGGTAGAAGAAGCCGTCGCAGGTCGCGCAGGCCGACACCCCCTGCCCCATGAACTGCTGCTCGGAGGGCAGGCCCAGGTAGCGGGCGCTGGCGCCGGTGGCGATGATCAGGGCATCGCAGGTGTAGAGGCCGTTGCTGCCCTTGAGGGTGAAGGGCCGGCGGCCCAGCTCCACCTCGTCGATGTGGTCGAAGAGGACCTCGGTGTTGAAGCGCTCGGCGTGACGCTTCATGCGCTCCATCAGCTCGGGGCCCTGCACGCCGGTATCGTCGCCGGGCCAGTTGTCGACATCGGTGGTGGTGGTCAGCTGGCCGCCGGCCTGCATACCGGTGATCAACAGCGGGCTGAGGTTGGCCCGGGCCGCGTAGACCGCCGCCGTGTAGCCCGCCGGACCGGAGCCCAGAATGATCAGTCGCTGATGACGCGCTTCACTCATGAAAGAATCCTCTCGCGCAGCGGGCACCGTCCCGGGACGGCGCCCTCCGTTGACATTGCCTGATGAAGTGGCCGGGTTGGCTGTGAGCTGGGCTCGGCCCGGTTGCTGCCAAGGCCAGGTCACAGCCGCCCGCGGGTACAACCTCCCGTAGACGACAAGGGGCGGCCCGCAGGCCGCCCCATGACACCCGGAAACCGTTACAGTTCCTTGGAGTGCTCGCCGAGGTACTTGGCGACACCCTCGGCGGTGTCCTTCATGCCTTCCTGGCCTTCGTCCCAGCCGGCCGGGCAGACTTCGCCGTGCGTCTGGTGATGCTTGAGCGCCTTGACCATGCGCAGCATCTCGTCGACGTTGCGGCCCAGCGGCAGGTTGTTGACGGTCTGGTGCTGGACCACGCCGTCCTCGTCGATCAGGAAGGAGGCGCGCAGGGCGACACCCGCTTCCGGATGCTCGATGCCGTAGGCCTGGACGATCTCGTGCTTGACGTCCGCCACGACCGGGAAGCCGACTTCACCGATGCCACCGTTGTCCGGCGAGGTCTTGCGCCAGGCGTAGTGGGTGAACTGGGAGTCGATGGAAGCGCCGATGACCTCCACACCCAGCTCCTTGAACTGCGCCAGACGGTTGTCGTGGGCGATGATCTCGGAGGGGCAGACGAAGGTGAAGTCCAGCGGCCAGAAGAACAGCACGCGCAGCTTGCCGTTGCTGTCGGACAGCTTGAAGTTGTCGACGATGGTGCCATCGCCCAGAACGGCGGCCGCTTCGAAATCCGGTGCCTGACGTCCAACCAGTACGCTCATGTAACGCTCCTTGAGAGTTGAGTGTGGTCGCTTGTGAATGATGACGAGGACGAGGTTACGATCGCCCCCGCGATCTGCCAATTTGATAACCCCAATGATCGATATAGGGCATGCCTATCGGCCGTGCCCTACACGATGTCGTCGTCGCGCGCCACCGTCACTCGTTCGATGTCGCCGAGCACGCAAGAAACCTCCACGCCGACCTGCATCGGGGCACAGCAGCGCGGACAATCCTCCCAGGTCACGTGACTGCCCTGGCTGGCATCGACCAGCAGGTCGAAGGCAGCCCCGCAATAGGGGCAGTGGGTCGCATGCGAGGTGAGCATTTCTTCATTCATGATCGGCTCCCACCCTGCGCGTCGATGCCATGTCTGAGATCAGGATTTGGGGGCATCGGCGCCAGCTTTCAAGGGGCGAATTGACGGTCCTGTTCAGGATAGTCGAGCCGGCGCCGAACACCCATCGCCGATTGGGCCCGCTTGAATTCTCGACCTATCATTGCCATGTGATGGATAAAGGTAATGCGGGCCAAGTGTCGACAATCCCGCCCCTGGGCGTAGTATCGTAGCCCTAGTCAATCAGGAACCTGACCACTCGGGAGACGGTGACCGGCACCACCGGCAGGCCGTTGAAGCCGGCAGTTCCGCCGCCCGAGTCGACGCCCAAGCAAGGCATGAGGAGGAGTCCATGAGCGCTGACGAAACGCCGACCACCCTGAGCACTCTCGAGGCCGGGGGCTCGACCTACCACTACTACAGCCTGCCCAGGGCTGCCGAGGCACTGGGCAATATCGATCGGCTGCCCTTCACCCTCAAGGTGCTGCTCGAGAATCAGCTGCGCTTCGCCGACGACGAGGCAGTCTCGCGCGAGGACATGCAGGCGCTGGTGGACTGGCAAAAGGCAGGCCGCTCGAACCGCGAGATTGGCTATCGACCGGCACGCGTGCTGATGCAGGACTTCACCGGCGTCCCCGGCGTGGTGGACCTGGCCTCGATGCGTGATGCCGTGGCCCGGCTCGGCGACGATCCGGCGCGCATCAACCCGCTGTCGCCGGTCGACCTGGTCATCGACCACTCGGTGATGGTCGACCACTTCGGCGACGCCTCGGCGTTCAAGGACAATGTCGCCATCGAGATGGAGCGCAACCGCGAACGCTACGAGTTCCTGCGCTGGGGCCAGCAGGCCTTCGACAACTTCCGCGTGGTGCCGCCGGGCACCGGCATCTGCCACCAGGTCAACCTGGAGTACCTGGGCAAGGCGGTCTGGACCAAGGAGCAGGACGGCAAGACCTTCGCCTACCCCGACACCCTGGTGGGCACCGATTCCCACACCACCATGATCAACGGCCTGGGCGTGCTCGGCTGGGGCGTCGGCGGCATCGAGGCGGAAGCTGCCATGCTCGGTCAGCCGGTGTCGATGCTGATTCCCGAGGTGATCGGCTTCAAGATCACCGGCAAGCTGCGCGAAGGCATCACCGCCACCGACCTGGTGCTGACGGTGACCCAGATGCTGCGTCAGAAGGGCGTGGTCGGCAAGTTCGTCGAATTCTACGGCGACGGTCTCAAGGACATGCCGGTGGCGGATCGCGCCACCATCGCCAACATGGCCCCCGAGTACGGTGCCACCTGCGGCTTCTTCCCGATCGACGAGCAGACGCTGGACTACCTGCGCCTCTCCGGTCGTGACGACGCCCAGATCGCGCTGGTCGAGGCCTACGCCAGGGAGCAGGGCCTGTGGCGCGAGCCGGGGCACGAGCCGATCTACTCGGACACCCTGGAGCTCGACATGGGCGATGTCGTCGCCAGCCTGGCCGGGCCCAAGCGCCCGCAGGACCGGGTGGCGCTGACCGACATGAAGGCCACCTTCGAGAAGCTGATGAACGGCGACGCCCCCGACGCCCCGGCCGAGGAGCAGGCCAAGTGGAACTCCGAGGGCGGCCATGCGGTGGACGACGTCGAGCTGCATGATCGTCATCGCCACTACGAGCACACCGACAGCCAGGACGTCGAGCTCGATGGCGAGTCCTTCAAGCTCAACCCGGGGGCCGTGGTGATCGCCGCCATCACCTCCTGCACCAACACCTCCAACCCCAGCGTGATGCTGGCCGCCGGCCTGCTGGCCCGCAAGGCGGTGGAGAAGGGGCTCGTCACCAAGCCGTGGGTCAAGACCTCGCTGGCACCGGGTTCCAAGGTGGTGACCGACTACCTCGCCGCCGGCGGCGTGCAGGACGACCTGAACGAACTGGGTTTCAATCTGGTCGGCTACGGCTGCACCACCTGCATCGGCAACTCCGGCCCGCTGCCCGAGCCGATCGAGAAGGCGGTGGACGCCGGCGACCTGACCGTGGCCTCGGTGCTCTCCGGCAACCGCAACTTCGAGGGCCGCGTGCATCCGCTGGTCCGCACCAACTGGCTGGCCTCGCCGCCCCTGGTGGTGGCCTACGCCCTGGCCGGCAACGTGCGTGTCGATCTCTCCAGGGAGCCGCTGGGCACCGGCAAGGACGGCCAGCCGGTCTATCTCAAGGATATCTGGCCCAGCCAGGCCGAGATCGCCGCCGCCGTGGAGCAGGTCAAGACCGACATGTTCCGCAAGGAGTACGCCGAGGTCTTCGACGGCGACGAGACCTGGCGCTCGATCAAGGTGCCGGAAAGCAAGGTCTACGAGTGGTCGAAGGATTCCACCTACATCCAGCACCCGCCGTTCTTCGAGGGCATGGGCAAGGAGCCCGAGCCGGTCGAGGACGTCAAGGGGGCGCGCGTGCTGGCGATGCTCGGTGACTCGGTGACCACCGACCACATCTCGCCGGCCGGCGCGATCAAGCCGGACAGCCCCGCCGGGCGCTACCTGCAGGAACACGGCGTGGCGGTGAAGGACTTCAACTCCTACGGCTCGCGGCGCGGCAATCACGAGGTGATGATGCGCGGCACCTTCGCCAACGTGCGCATCAGAAACGAGATGCTCGACGACGTCGAGGGCGGCTACACCCGGCATGTGCCCTCCGGCGAGCAGCTGTCGATCTACGACGCGGCGATGAAGTATGTCGAGGACGATACGCCGCTGGTGGTGGTCGCCGGCAAGGAGTACGGCACCGGCTCGTCACGCGACTGGGCGGCCAAGGGCACGCGGCTGCTGGGCGTGCGCGCGGTGATCGCCGAATCCTACGAGCGCATCCACCGCTCCAACCTGATCGGCATGGGCGTGCTGCCGCTGCAGTTCCCCGAGGGCGAGGGCCGCCAGTCGCTGGGGCTGACCGGCGACGAGACCTTCTCCATCGAGGGGCTCAAGGATCTCGAGCCGGGCGGCACCGTCAAGGTGACCATCGGTACCGACAAGGGCGAGAAGACCCTCGACGCCAAGTGCCGCATCGACACCGTCAACGAGCTGGAATACTACCGCCACGGCGGCATCCTGCACTTCGTGCTGCGCAACATGCTCAAGTGACGCCGTGCCGGGGCACGCCCCCGGCCGTCACTCGGCACCAATGAAAACGCCCTGCCTTGCTGGCAGGGCGTTTTCTTGCAGGCAAGCTTCGAGTGGAGAGCGGCTCAGAAAGCGCGGCGCCGATAGCGGCGATAGCGCGGATACCAGAAGTGGCGCTCGATCGCCTCCCACAGCACCTCGTCGCTGGACGACAGCGCCACGCCCTCCTCCTGGGCCTGCTTGGCGACATCGAAGGCGATCGACTTGCTGAGCTCGCGGATGTCCCTGAGGGAAGGCAGCAGCGCGCCCTCGCCCTTCCTGACGATTGGCGCGCCGTTGGCCAGGGCGTTGGAGGCCGCCATCAGCATGCCGTCGGTGACTCGCGAGGCATTGGCGGCGACCACGCCCAGCCCCACGCCGGGGAAGATGTAGGCATTGTTGCACTGGGCGATGGCGATCTCGCGATCGCCGACCTTGGCCGGCGGGAAGGGGCTGCCGGTGGCCACCAGGGCCTGACCATCGGTCCAGTCGGCGATGTCCTGGGGGGTTGCCTCGACCCGCGAGGTGGGGTTGGACAGCGGCATCACCACCGGGTTGGGGCAGTTCTCGTGCAGCGCACGGATCACCGCCTCGCTGAACAGCCCCTTCTGCCCGGAGACGCCGATCAGGATCGTCGGGCGGGCCTGGGTGATGACGTCCATCAGCTGGCTGTCCGACCAGCCCTCGAGATCCTGCGGGTCGTGGGCCAGGCGCTGCTGGAAGTCGTACAGCCCGTCCATGTCGGTGGTCAGCAGGCCATGACGGTCCACCATGTAGACCCGCCGGCGCGCCTCGGCCTCGCTGAGCCCCTCGGCCTGCATGGCGACGATGATCTGCTCGGCGATGCCGCAGCCGGCGGACCCGGCGCCGACGAAGGCCACCCGCTGGTCGCCGAGCCCGACATCGCGTGACTTGCAGGCGGCCAGCAGCGTGCCCACGCAGACCGCGGCGGTGCCCTGGATGTCGTCGTTGAAGCAGCACAGCTCGTCGCGGTAACGCTCGAGCAGCGGCATGGCGTTGGTCTGGGCGAAGTCCTCGAACTGCACCAGGGCGTTGGGCCAGCGACGCTTGACCGCCTGCACGAACATGTCGATGAACTCGGCATACTCCTCGTCGCCGATGCGCTTGTGGCGCCAGCCCATGTACATCGGGTCGTCGAGCAGCTGCTGGTTGTTGGTGCCCACGTCGAGCATGATCGGCAGCGTGTAGGCCGGGCTGATGCCGCCGCAGGCGGTGTACAGCGAGAGCTTGCCGATGGGGATGCCCATGCCGCCGATGCCCTGGTCGCCGAGCCCCAGGATCCGCTCGCCGTCGGTGACCACGATCACCTTGACCCGATCCTTGGTGGCACTGCGCAGGATATCGTCCATGTGCTCCCGGTCGGGATAGGCGACGAAGATCCCGCGGTGATTGCGATAGATGTTGGAGAATTCCTCGCACGCCTCGCCCACCGTCGGCGTGTAGATGATCGGCATCATCTCCTCGAGGTGTTCTTCCAGCAGGCGGAAGAACAGCGTCTCGTTGTCGTCCTGGATCGAGCGTAGATAGATGTGCTTGTCCAGATCGGTCTTGCACAGACGGTACTGGCGATAGGCGCGCTCCGCCTGCTCCTCGATGGTCTCGACGTTCTGGGGCAGCAGCCCGATCAGGTTGAAGTCGATGCGCTCCTTCAGGGTGAAGGCACTGCCCTTGTTGAGCAGCGGCATTTCCAGCAGCGACGGACCGGCATAGGGGGTATACAGGGGGCGCTTGGCGTTCTCGCTCATCTCTCGACTCGAGGTTGGTGTGACGACGTTCGCGCGGGCTGGGATGCCGTTGGGCAAACGGCACGGCGAACACGGAATGTTACGGGATACAATAACACAGCCACCCGCTCGGCCGCCTCGAAAGCGCGGTGCTTTCCTGCGTTTCGACAGCAAGCGTATTGACCGGAAGGGAGGGCTTTGCTCCACTTGACGCTCGCGATTACAGGACACGACACGGCATGCCAGCCCTTCCCAGGCGTCGTCGGAGCCCCGGAGCGCCGACCGCCGGATTCGCCATCAACGGGCAGGAGATCAACGGCGCCCTGGGGGATCTGGGCACCCTGCTGCCGCTGACGCTGGGCATCCTGGCCCTGGGCGTCCTGCCCCCCGGGCCGGTGCTGTTCGGCTTCGCGGCGTTCTATCTCGCCACCGCCTGCTGCTACCGACTGCCGATCCCCGTACAGCCCATGAAGGCCGTGGCGGCGATGCTGCTGGCCACGGGCATGACGCCCCAGGCGGTGGCCCTGAGCGGCGTGATGATCGGGGGAGTGATGCTGGGGCTCGGGCTGACGGGCTGGATCAATCGCCTGAGCCGCCCGATACCGCAGTCCGTGCTCGCCGGGCTGCAGCTGGGACTGGGCGTGATGCTGGCTCAGGCCAGCCTGGCACTCATGGGCGAGGCACCCTGGCTGGGCGGCGTGACGCTGGCGGTGCTGCTGGTGACGATGCGGCTGCCCCGCTGCCCCTCGGTGCTGGTCACCCTGCTGGTCGCGGCGGGGCTGGGCCTGCTGCGGGGGGACGGGGGCGCGATCGCCGCGCCCGACTCTCATTCCCTGCTGGCGCTGGCCGCCTGGCCGGACATCGGCACCATCGAGCATTCCCTGACGACCCTGGTGCTGCCCCAGCTGGCGTTGACGGTGACCAATGCCATCGTGCTGACCGCCCTGGTGGCCGGCGACTACTTCGGTGAACGCGCGGCCCATGTCACGCCCGCACGCCTGTCGATCTCCACCGGCCTCGCCAACCTGGTGCTCGCGCCGTTCGGTGCCCTGCCGATGTGCCATGGCGCGGGCGGGCTGGCGGCGCACTACCGCTTCGGCGCACGCACCGGCACGGCACCGCTGCTGATGGGCCTGGCCATGCTCATCATGGCCTGCCTGCCGATGCCGTGGAGCCTGGCCCTGCTGGCCGCCATTCCCGCCGCCGGGCTGGGCGCCCTGCTGCTGGTGGCCGCCTGGCAGCTGGGTGTCACCCGGCGGCTGTTCGACAGCCGGCCCGACTGCTGGCCGGTGATCGCCGCGACCGCCGCGGTGACGGTCGCACTGAGCCCCTTCTGGGGGCTGGTCGCCGGTGCCGCCGCCGAATGGGGGCGGGTCGGATGGGCCAGGTATCGTCGTGCCCGCGACGCCTCAGCGCGATGACGGGGCGAAGAACCACGGCCGCAGTCTGACGCCCAGCATGTTGCCGGCGAAGGCGGCCACCAGCCACAGCCAGCCGTGCAGGCTGCCGGAGACGATGCCGCCGAAATAGGCGCCGATGTTGCAGCCGAAGGCCAGCCGGGCCCCGTAGCCCAGCAGCAGACCGCCGAGCACCGCCGCCAGCGCCGAGCGCCGCGGAATCCGGAAGTTCGGCGCGAAGCGCCCCGCCAGCGAGGCGGCGACCATGGCGCCGAGGATGATGCCGATGTCCATGACCGAGGTGACATGGCTCCAGACACTGCCGGCCAGCGCCTCGGCATGGCCCGGGGCCTGCCAGTAGCCCCACTGGCCGACGTCGCCGCCCAGCGCCTGATAGCCCTTGGCGCCCCACAGCGCGAACGCCGAGGTCACCCCCCAGGGGCGCCCGGCCAGCGCCAGGGTGATGAAGTTCAGCAGCGCCAGCGCCACGCCGCCACCCAGCAGCGGCCAGGGGCCGCGCAGCCAGCGGGAGCCCGGTCGCGCCTCGGGTTGCGGTGGCGTCTCGAGCCGGCCGTGACGCCGCTTCTCCAGCACCACCGTGATGCCGGCGATCAGCGCGAACAGCACCAGGCTGACCGCGATGCCGCCGCCGGCGCCCAGGGTGTCGACCAGCGAGACCGGCTGAAAGGCCGGCAGGCTCTGCCACCAGCTGAAGTGCGCGGTGCCGATCAACGAGCCGACGACGAAGAACGCCAGGGTGATCAGCATGCGGGCGTTGCCGCCACCCACCGTGTACAGCGTGCCGGACGCGCAGCCACTGCCCAGCTGCATGCCCAGACCGAACAGGAAGGCCCCCACCAGCACGGAAGTGCCGATCGGCGCCACGAACCCGCTGACCGGATTGCCGAACAGCGTGCCCGCCCCCAGCGCGGGGAAGAACAGCACCACGGCCAGCGCCAGCATCAGCATCTGCGCCCGCAGGCCGCGGCCGCGCCGCTCGGTGATGAAGACTCGCCAGGCGCCGGTGAAGCCGAAGGCGGCATGGTAGAGCGCCACCCCGAAGGCGCCGCCGACCACCAGCAGGGCGGCCAGCCGGGCGCCGTAGGCCGCCCCCAGGCCGACGATGCCGGCCAGCAGCAGCACGCCGGCCAGCCAGGCCGACAGCGGTGGACGAGTGACTGTCATCGCTTGCGACATTCGAGCCTCCATGACATGGCAATGTGAACTGTTAACAGGCTATCGTCAGGCTCGAAAGTTGTGAAATGCATAAAGGAGATCGCGACCATCCTTTATAATTATAAGCGAATGCAACGACACGGGGCGCCCGAAGGCGCCCCGTGCCGAAGCCGGTTCAGCACCGGCCATTCACGACTAACTACGCGATGAACTAGATGAAGCGTCCCAGCCCGACGGCGTGACGCAGCCTGTCCATCAGCGGCGCGGCTTCCTCGCGCGCCCGCTCGGCGCCCTTGCGCAGCACGGCCTCGATATGCCCCGGGTCCTCCATCAGCGCCTGATAGCGCTCGCGGGGCTCGCGCAGGTGGGCGTTGAGGTACTCGAACAGCTCGTTCTTGGCCTCGCCCCAGCCGATGCCCTCGGCGTAGCGCCGGCGCATCGCCGCGCTTTCCTCGGCGCTGGCGAAGGCCGAGTAGATCTGGAACAGGGTGCAGGTATCCGGGTCCTTGGGCTCGCCCGGCTCCAGGGAGTTGGTCTTGATCTTGCGCACCAGCTTGAGCAGCTTCTTCTCGGAGACGAACAGCGGGATGGTGTTGTTGTAGCTCTTGGACATCTTGCGCCCGTCGAGCCCGCCGAGCACCTCGACCTTCTCGTCGACCACGGCCTCGGGCAACGTGAAGTACTGGCTCTTGTAGAGGTGATTGAAGCGCCCGGCCATGTCGCGGGCCATCTCGATGTGCTGGATCTGGTCGCGCCCCACCGGCACCTTGTTGGCGTTGAACATCAGGATGTCGGCGGCCATCAGCACCGGGTAGCCGAACAGCCCCATGGTGATGCCGCGATCGAGGTCCGGGCTGCCGGCCGCCTCGTTCTCGGCGACCGCCGCCTTGTAGGCATGCGCGCGGTTCATCAGCCCCTTGGCGCAGACGCAGGACAGCATCCAGGTCAGCTCGGGGATTTCCGGGATATCCGACTGGCGATAGAAGATGGCGTTGTCGGTATCCAGCCCCAGCGCCAGCCAGGTGGCGGCGATCTCCAGACGCGACTGCTCGACGCGCCCGGGGTCCTGGCACTTGATCAGGGCATGCAGGTCGGCGAGGAAGTAGAAGGACTGGACGTCGGGGTTCTGGCTCTCGGCGATCGCCGGCTTGATCGCGCCGACGTAGTTGCCGAGGTGGGGCGTGCCGGTCGTGGTGATGCCGGTGAGCACGCGGGTCGTCTTGGCGGCTGTACTCATGGAAAGCGGACTCTGCTGTCGGAAATGCCCGCTATGGTAACGCGCCCCCCCGGCCAAGGCGACCGACGCCCGGCGGTAACGCCGGGCGTGCGGCGGGAAGACCCCGGCCCGTCAGCTCGCGACCAGGCTGGCCGGGTCGACGCTGTCGAGGCCGAAGGCCTGGGCCACGGCACGGTAGGTGATCTTGCCGTCGTGGACGTTGAGGCCGGGCAGGAAGTGCGGGTCATCGGCCAGTGCCTGCTTCCAGCCCTTGTCCGCCAGGGCGATGATGAACGGCAGGGTGGCGTTGGTCAGCGCCTGGGTGGAGGTGCGCGCCACGGCGCCGGGCATGTTGGCCACGCAGTAGTGCACCACGCCGTCGACCACGTAGGTGGGCTCGGCATGGGTGGTCGCCTTGCTGGTCTCGAAGCAGCCGCCCTGATCGATGGCGACGTCGACCAGCACGCTGCCCGGCTTCATGTCGGCCAGCTGCGCACGGGTGATCAGCTTGGGCGCGGCGGCGCCCGGTACCAGCACCGCGCCAATGATCAGGTCGGATTCGCGAATCGCCTCTTCCAGGGAATCCGCGGTGGAATAGACGGTGCGCAGCCGTCCCTGGTAGCGATGATCGAGCACCTCCAGGCGCGGCAGCGACCGGTCGAGCACGGTCACCTCAGCGCCCAGCCCCAGCGCCATGCGTGCGGCGTTCTCGCCGACCACGCCGCCGCCGATCACCGTGACCTTGGCCGGCGCCACGCCGGGCACCCCCGGCAGCAGCACGCCGGAACCGCCCTGCGCCTTCTCGAGGCTGTGCGCCCCGGCCTGCACCGCCATGCGACCGGCGACCCGGCTCATCGGTGCCAGCAGCGGCAGGCCGCCCTGGGCATCGGTGATGGTCTCGTAGGCGATACAGGTCGCCCCGGAGGCCATCAGCCCCTTGGTCAGCGACTCCTCGGCCGCCAGGTGCAGGTAGGTGAACAGGGTCTGGCCCGACGAGAGACGCGCGACTTCCTCGCGCTGCGGCTCCTTGACCTTGAGGATCAGCTCGGCGGCGCTCCACAGCGCCTCGACGTCGGACTCCAGGCTCGCCCCGGCCGCCTCGAAGGCGCTGTCGGCGAAACCGGAGCCATCGCCGGCCCCGGTCTGCACGATGACCTGATGGCCGCGCTCGACCAGCTCGCGCACTCCGGTCGGGGTCAGCGCGACGCGATACTCGTGGTTCTTGATTTCCTTGGGAACGGCAATCTTCATGACACCCTCCTGCGATGGACGTGTTGGACAGGGGCGAGCCCGTGGATTCACACGCCATTAGTACAGCAGCTCCGGGGGATCACGATAGACAGCCGGCGCAAAACAAAAACTTCGCCCGGACGAGCCTTTGCCGCCAGAAAAAACCGCGGCAGGAGCCCATCACACGAAAAACTTTCGCGACCTAGGCAGGCTCCGTTACCAGGGCGCCGCCATAGAGGTCGCGAAAGGCCTCCGGCAGGCGACGGGGGCGACCGCTGGACAGCGCCACGCAGGCGAAGCGGGTGCGCGCCCGCAGCAGCGTCGCCCCGTCGCTCGGGCGGATCAGCTGGAAGCGACGCGTCAGCGTCAGGCGGCCGTCGCAGGCCACGATCCAGGTCGCCAGGCGCAGGTCGTCACCGGCGAAGGCCGGTGCCAGGTAGTCCAGCTCGTGGCGATGCACCACCATGCCCCGATCCAGCGCCCGATAGTCATCGAGGCTCAGGCCCAGCGAGCGGGAGTGCGCCCAGCTGGCCTGCTCGACCCAGCGCAGGTATTCGGCATTGTTGACGTGACCGTAATGGTCGATCGCCGCCGCGTCGACGACGATCGTGATCGTGAAGGGGGTCGACAGATCCCAGTCCATGCCTTGCCTCCCGGCCACCTCGGCTAGTCGCGGAACACGCGCACGCCCAGCGCCTTGAGATAGGCCGTCTCGGGAATCGACGGGTGCACCGGATGATCCGGCCCCTGACCGCCCTGATAGAGGATCTGGCCGTGGCGGTCCTGGTGGCGCACCGCGCCGCGCACGCATTCCACCAGCCGTTCGGTGGTCAGGTGCATCGAGCAGGAGGCCGAGAGCAGCAGGCCGTCGCGCCCCAGCAGGCGCATCGCCTCGCGGTTGAGACGGGCGTAGGCGCGCTCGCCGTTGGCGATGTCCTTGCGCCGCTTGATGAAGGCCGGCGGATCGAGGACCACCACGTCGAACTGTTCGCCGTCGGCCTTGAGCGCGGCCAGGGCCTCGAAGGCGTCGGCCTCGCCCACCGCCACCCGGTCGTCGACCCCGTTGAGCGTGGCGTTCTCGGCCACGCGTTCCAGGGCCTCGGCGGAACGGTCCACGCACAGTACCTCGCTGGCGCCGTGCGCCGCCGCCTGGACGCCCCAGCCACCGATGTAGCTGAACAGGTCCAGCACCCGCTTGCCCTCCACCAGGGCGTTGAGCCAGGCGCGGTTGGCACGGTGGTCATAGAACCAGCCGGTCTTCTGGCCGTCGAGCACCGGCGCGACGAAGCGCACGCCGTTCTCCTCGAGCAGCACCGCATCGGGCAGCTCGCCGTGGACCACCGAGACCTCGCTCTCGAGCTGCTCCTGGCGACGCCCCGAGGTGTCGTTCTTGAACACGATCGCCCGCGGCGCGAGCACCTTGTCCAGCGCCGCGATCACCTCCTCGGCCAGCCGCTCCATGCCCAGGGTGTTGAGCTGGACCACCAGCACGTCGCCGAAACGGTCGACCACCAGCCCCGGCAGCAGGTCGCCCTCGCCGTGCACCAGGCGATAGAACGGCTTGTCGAACAGCCGCTCGCGCAGCGCCAGCGCCTGATTGAAGCGGTGCACCAGCAGCGAGCGGTCGAGCCTCACGTTGACGTCGCGGGACACCACGCGGGCGCAGATCAGCGAATGCGGATTGACGTAGGCGATGCCCAGCGGCTTGCCATTGGCGGCCTCGATGATCGCCTGGCTGCCCGGCTCCACCGTCTTGAGCGGCGTGGCCTGGATATCGATCTCGTTGGAATAGAGCCAGAGATGACCGGCCTTGAGGCGGCGATCGGCGTTCTTCTTCAGGCGCAGGCGTTCGGTCACGGTAACTCCGGTTCAGATTATCGGGAATGCGGGCATTTTAACGCGCTCGCGCGCCCCGGGGAAAAGCCCGGACACGTGGTGCAGCGTCTCGAAAGGGAGCGACGAGGCGGGGGATCAGGTCTGGCAGCGCGGACAGAACACGCTCGCCCGCTGGCCCAGGGTGACGCCGCGCAGCTCACCGCCACAGCGGCGGCAGGGTTCGCCCGCGCGCCCGTAGACATTGAGGCGCTGGGCGAAGTAGCCGGGCTCGCCCACGCCGCTGACGAAGTCCCGCAGCGTGGTGCCGCCCTGGGTGATGGCCGCGGCGAGCACCTCGCGGACGGCCTCGGCCAGCCGATCGTAGCGCTCCCGCGCGATGCGCCCCGCCGAGCGACGCGGGTCGATGCCGGCGAGGAACAGCGCCTCGGCGGCATAGATGTTGCCCACGCCCACCACCACGGCGTTGTCCATCAGAAACGGCTTGACCGCCAGACGCCGCCCGCGGGACAGCCGATGCAGGCGCTCGCCGTCGAAGTCCGGCGACAGCGGCTCCGGGCCCAGCCGCGTCAGGCGCGGGTCGTCGCCCACATCGCCGCGCAGCCAGTCGACGAACCCGAAGCGCCGCGGGTCGTGATAGCGCAGGATGGCGCCATCGTCGACCACCAGGTCGACATGATCGTGCTTCTTCGGCGCATCGCCCAGCCGGGCGATGCGCAGGCTGCCCGACATGCCCAGATGCCACAGCAGGGTGCGGGTGCCCACGGGAATCGTCAGATACTTGGCGCGCCGGCCCGGCTCGCCGATCCGGCGGCCGACGAGCGCGTCCTCCAGATCCGCCGGCACTGGCGTGCGCAGGCGGCGCTCGCGCACGATCACCTCGCGGATCTCGCGCCCCTCGAGATACGGCGCGATGCCGCGGCGGGTGGTCTCGACTTCGGGCAACTCGGGCATGGAGCGACTCCATCACGAACCGAGGCGTGGGCAAGCCTCATGGGGTGCAGAGACGAAAAGACCCGGCGAGGCCGGGTCTTTTGAGGCAGGCGGCACGCCTGCGGCGGAAGCACAGCTTCACGTTCCGGATCGCGTCACCGCAGCCGGTGGCGCGTTCGACGGCTACGCTTACTTGATCTTGGCTTCCTTGTACATCACGTGCTTGCGGACCACCGGATCGTACTTCTTGAACTCGAGCTTGTCCGGGGTGTTCCGCTTGTTCTTGTCGGTGGTGTAGAAGTGGCCGGTACCGGCGCTGGACACCAACTTGATCTTGTCACGCATGAGTCTCGTCTCCCCTTAGATGCGCTCGCCGCGCTTGCGAATATCGGTCAGCACCGCCTCGATGCCCTTCTTGTCGATGATGCGCATGCCCTTGGAGGAAACACGCAGCTTGACGAAGCGCTTCTCGGCTTCCACCCAGAAGCGATGGGTGTGCAGGTTCGGCACGAAACGACGACGCGTCTTGCGCTGGGAGTGGGATACGTTGTTACCAGTCACCGGACGCTTGCCGGTAACCTGACATACTTTGGACATGAGAGCCTCCAACCGCTGGGCGAGTTGTTCAAAACCTGTCGGGCAAACCGGGAAGAGAGAATGGCAGGTAACCGCCTTCCGCCCCTTAATTAACCCAAGGAAGTCAAAGGGCGTACTTTATACCAGACCCCCCGTCTCCCGGCAACCGGAAATGGCGACGAAAATGCCTGACGGCCCCCCTCGCCGCGAGGGTTACAGCCAGCCGCGCTCGGCGAACGACACCACCTCGCCGTCGCCGACCACGAAATGGTCGAGCACGCGGATCTCGAACAGCGCCAGCGCTTCCTTGAGCCGATCGGTGATGCGCCGGTCGGCGTCGCTGGGCTCGGCCACGCCCGAGGGATGATTGTGGGCGAAGATGATCGCCCCGGCGCCCAGCGCCAGGGCGCGTCTGGCGACCTCGCGGGGATAGACCGAGGCGCTGTCCAGCGTGCCGCGGAACAGCGACTCGAAGCGGATCACCCGATGCTGGGTATCCAGGAACAGCGCGGCGAACTCCTCGTGACCGAGATGACGCAATCGCGAGGCGAGATAGGCCCGCACCAGCGACGGCGAGGTCAGCGCCCCGCCACGCTCGAGCTGGCTGGCCAGATGCCGGCGCGACAGCTCGAGCACCGCCTGCAGCTGGACGTACTTGGCCTCGCCCAGGCCGTGCTCGGCGCAGAAGCGCGCACGATCGGCTTCCAGCAGCGGCCGCAGCCCGCCGAAGGCGCCGAGCAGATCCCGTGCCAGATCCACCGCCGAGCGTCCCTTCACCCCCACCCGCAGAAAGATGGCCAGCAGTTCCGCATCGCTGAGCGCCTCCGACCCCAGGCTCAGCAGCTTCTCGCGAGGGCGCTCGCCCTCCGGCCAGTCACGAATTCCCATCGGCTCCCCCCACTCCCGCTTCGGGTCTCTTCACGGCATCCGCGCACACAATATCAGCAATTTCGCATGGAGTGGCAGCCTCGCCGCGGTGACGGTATCGGCTTTGCGGCTCGACAGGCCTGCTCCGGCGCCCGGGCCGACTATACTGAGGCCGCCCACGGCCATCGCCTGGCATGGGATACGCGGCGACCAACGCGACAAGGAGTCAGGAGATGGCACTTCACAGGGTGGGCAGCCAGTATGCAGACGCCAGGCCGGGCATTGTCCACCTCGGCCTGGGTGCCTTCCACCGCGCCCACCAGGCCGTCTATCTGGAGCGCAACCTGGCGCGCCACGGCGGCGGCGACTGGGGCATCGTCAGCGCCAACATCCGCTCCAACCACCGCCTCGTCGAGTGCCTGCGCGAGCGCGGCCGGCGCTACCATGTCGTCGAATACACCGACCGCGAGCATGTCACGCTGCGCGAGATCGGCGCGATCCGCGAGACGCTCTACGCCGGCCCCGACGGCGCCGACCGCGAGGCGCTGCTGGCGCGCATGAGCGAGCCCGGGGTGCGCATCGTCACCCTGACCGTCACCGAGAAGGGCTATCATCTGAATCCCGCCGATGGTCGCCTGCTCATCGACGCCCCGTCGATCGCCCACGACATCGCCGACCCCGCCACACCGCACAGCGCCCCGGGGATGCTCGTCGAGGCGCTGGCCCGCCGCCGTGCCGCCGGCACGCCGCCCTTCACGGTACTCAGCTGCGACAACATGCCGGACAACGGCAAACGCGTTCGCCGCGCGGTGATCGAGCTGGCGTGCCACCGCGACGCGCACCTTGCCGGGTGGATCGCCGAGCACGTCGCCTTTCCCTGCAGCATGGTCGACCGCATCGTCCCGGCGATGACCGACGACGACGTCACGGGCCTCGCGGCGCTGGGCATCGACGACCCGGCGGCGGTGGTCTGCGAGGCCTTCAGCCAGTGGGTGGTCGAGGATGACTTCCCCCAGGGCCGCCCCGACTGGGAGCACGAGGGCGTGCAGATGGTCGCCGACGTCGCGCCCTTCGAAGCCATGAAGCTGCGTCTGCTCAACGGCAGCCACTCGCTGCTCGCCTATCTCGGCGCGCTGGCAGGCATCGAGACGGTCGAAGAAGCCGTCGGCCGCCCGGAATTCGTCACGCTGCTGTGCCGCTACATGGGCAACGAAGCCGCGCCGACACTGACCATGCCCACGGGCACCGACCTCGACGCCTACGCCACGAGCCTGCTCGCGCGCTTCGCCAACGACAGCCTGCGCCACCGCCTGCAGCAGATCGCCATGGACGGCTCGCAGAAGCTGCCCCAGCGCTGGCTCGCCGGCGCCCGCACACGGCTCGACGCCGGCGGCGACCTCGTCTGCACGGCGCTCGGCGTGGCGGCCTGGATTCGCTACACTGCCGGCAGCAACCTGGCGGGCGAGAGCCACCCGGTGGACGACCCCATGGCCGAGACCTTCGCCGCCCTGCACGAGGCCCATCAGGAGCCGGCCGGACTGATCGCGGCCTTTCTCGCCCTCGATGCCATCGTCCCGCGCGAACTGGCCGGGGACGCCCGCTTTTCCGGGGCGGTGCTCGATGCCTACCGCGCACTGAACGAGAGCGGCGTGGAAGCCGCGATCCGCCGGGCGGGCTGACGCCGGCATTACGCACCGCGCCCCGCGAAATGGTAAAGTTGCCCTTTCATTCTCGAAGGTGAACCGTCATGTCGGGTTTCGGGCCGCCCCTGGCCGGAAAGCGCATCCTGCTGGGCATCAGCGGCGGCATCGCCGCCTACAAGAGCGCCATGCTCGCCCGCCTGCTCAAGAAGGCGGGCGCCGAGGTGCGCGTGGTGATGACCGAGGGCGCGCAGGCCTTCATCACGCCGCTGACCCTCCAGGCGCTGACCGGCGAGGCCGTGCGCACCTCGCTGCTCGACCCCGAGGCGGAAGCCGGCATGGGCCACATCGAGCTGGCCCGCTGGGCCGAGCTGGTGCTGATCGCCCCGGCCACCGCCGACCTGATGGCCCGCCTGGCCCACGGCCACGCCGATGACCTCCTGACCACCCTGTGCCTGGCCACCACCGCCGAGTGCGTGCTGGCTCCGGCGATGAACCAGGCGATGTGGGCACACCCGGCGACCCGCGACAATACCCGCCGCCTCGAGGGCCACGGCTGGCGCCTGCTGGGTCCCGACAGCGGCGACCAGGCCTGCGGCGACATCGGCGCCGGGCGCATGCTCGAGCCCGAGGCGATCGTCGAGCAGCTTCTCATGGCACCCAATGCCGCGTCCGACAGGGCGCCCGAAGCCGCGCCGCCTGCCGCGACTCACGAGCCGGTCACCGGCGATGCCGCGGGCCTGACCCTGACCCTGACCGCCGGCCCGACCCGCGAGGCGCTCGACCCGGTGCGCTATCTCTCGAACCACAGTTCGGGCAAGATGGGCTATGCGCTGGCCGCCGCCGCCGCCGCCCGCGGCGCCCGGGTGCGCCTGATCAGCGGCCCGGTGGCGCTGGGGACGCCCGCCGGGGTCGAGCGCGTCGACGTCACCTCGGCCGACGAGATGCTCGCCGCCGTCCGCGAGGCCGTCGCCGACAGCGACGTCTTCATCGGCTGCGCGGCGGTCGCCGACTACCGTGTCGCCCGCCCCGCCGAGCACAAGATCAAGAAGACCGACGAGACCGACACCCTGACCCTGGAGCTGGTCAAGAATCCCGACATCATCGCCACGATCGCCGCCGAGACCCCGCGCCCCTTCGTGGTGGGCTTTGCGGCCGAGACCCGCGATCTCGAGGCCTATGCCCGCGACAAGCTCGCCCGCAAGAACCTCGACATGATCGTCGCCAATGATGTCTCGCGCCCCGGGCTGGGTTTCGGCGCCGACGACAACGCCGCGCTGGTACTGTGGCGGGATGGCCTCGGCGGCGAGGGACGCCGCGAGCTGCCGGCCCAGTCCAAGAGCGCGCTGGCCGAGGCCGTGATCGACCAGGTCATCGCGCGCTTTCGCGAGCGCGCTTCCACGAACGCTTCCGTGTCCCGACAGGACTGCCGATGAACGACACCCTTTCCCCGACCCCGCAAGCCACCCGACCGCCGCTGGCCGTGAAGGTGCTCGACGAGCGCGTCCACGCCTACCCGCTGCCGCACTACGCCACCACCGGCAGCGCCGGCATGGACCTGCGCGCCCTGCTCGACGCGCCGCTCGAGTTGGCGCCGGGCGACTGCGAGCTGGTGCGCACCGGCCTGGCCGTGCACATCGCCGACCCCGGGCTCGCCGGCATGATCCTGCCCCGCTCGGGCCTGGGCCACAGGCACGGCATCGTGCTGGGCAACCTGGTCGGGCTGATCGATTCCGACTACCAGGGCGAGCTGATGATCTCGGTCTGGAACCGCGGCCGCGAGCCCTTCGTGCTCGAGCCCGGCGAACGCCTGGCCCAGTTCGTGCTGGTACCGGTGGTGCAGGCCGACATCGAGGTCGTCGACGACTTCGCCGCCAGCCAGCGCGGAGAAGGGGGCTTCGGCCACTCCGGCCGCCACTAAGCACTGCCTGAAAAGGACTACGCTCGGCAATACGACGTTGAAAATCGGTTCAAGATGCTCATTTACACCCCGTAAGCTCCGCTCTTTCACCGATTTTTGCCTTGTCCTGACTTCGCTCGTCGGCTTTTCAGGCAGCACTCAGGCTCGACCGAAAACTGACCGCGCCTGCCGGCTTTTCGGACGAGCCTGAGAAAGCAGCACGGGCCGCCGACGGCGGCCGACAACCGGCGGATGACCACCCGCCCCGTTCGTTTTGCATCCCATGACCAAGGAGGGACCCATGAGCGATATCACCCCATCCATCTTCCGGGCCTACGACATCCGCGGCACCGTCGATGACACCCTGACCGAGGCCAATGTCGAGCTGATCGGCCGGGCCATCGGCAGCGAGGCCGCCGAACGCGGCGAGCGGACCGTCATCGTCGCCCGCGACGGCCGCCACTCGGGGCCGCGCCTGCAGGCCGCACTGATCAAGGGACTGACCGCCGCCGGCCGCGATGTCATCGACATCGGCATGGTGCCCACGCCGGTGCTCTATTTCGCCACGCATACCCTCGAGGGCAGCACCTCCGGGGTGATGGTCACCGGCAGCCACAACCCGCCCGAGTACAACGGCTTCAAGATCGTGCTGGGCGGCGAGACGCTCTCCGGTGACGCCATCACCGCCCTGTACCAGCGCATCGTCGACGATAACCTGACCCACGGCGAGGGCAAGGTCAGTGAACATGACGTGCGCGACGCCTATCTCGAGCGCATCCTCAGCGACGTCAAGCTGGGCGGCCCGATCAAGGCGGTGGTCGACTGCGGCAACGGCGTGGCCGGCGAACTGGGGCCCCAGCTGGTCGCGCGGCTCGGCGCCGAGACCGTGACGCTATTCGACGAGATCGACGGCGACTTCCCCAACCACCATCCGGACCCGGGCAAGCTCGAGAACCTCGAGGACCTGATCCGCACGGTCAAGGAAACCGGCGCCGACATCGGCCTGGCCTTCGACGGCGACGGCGACCGCCTCGGCGTGGTCACCCCCAAGGGGGAAGTGATCTATCCCGACCGGCTGATGATGGCCTTCGCCGAGGACATGCTCACCCGCAACCCCGGCGCCCGTGTCATCTTCGACGTCAAGTGCACCGGCAATCTCGCCAAGGTGATCGATGACGCCGGCGGCGAGCCGGAGATGTGGCGCACCGGTCACTCGCTGATCAAGGCGCGCATGAAGGAGACCGGCGCGCAGCTCGCCGGCGAGATGAGCGGCCACATCTTCTTCAAGGAGCGCTGGTACGGCTTCGACGATGGCCTCTACGGCGCCGCACGGCTGCTGGAGATCCTCTCCAGGCAGGCCGACGACGCCGACGCCTTCTTCGCCCACTTCCCGCAGGATCTCGGCACCCCGGAACTCAACGTCAAGGTCACCGACGACAACAAGTTCGCGATCGTCGACAAGCTGGCCCGCGAGGGCGACTTCGGCGACGAGGGCGTCAAGACCACCCTCGACGGCATCCGCGTCGACTATCCCGACGGCTGGGGCCTGTGCCGTGCCTCCAACACCACGCCGGTGCTGGTGCTGCGCTTCGAGGGCAAGAGCCAGGAGGCGCTCGAGCGCGTCCAGGCGCGCTTCCGCGATGCCCTGAAGCAGGTCGCCCCGGACGCCGAACTGCCGTTCTGACCCCACCCCCGCCGCCGGCACTCGCGCCGGCGGCGTTCCATCCTGAGGAGACCGATCGCCCATGAGCGAACAACCCCGCGATCCCCGCCTCGTCGTCGAGGTGCTCTCCGAGGCGCTGCCCTACATCCAGCGCTTCTCCGGCAAGACCGTGGTCGTCAAGTACGGCGGCAACGCCATGACCGAGGACACCCTGATCGACTCCTTCGCCCGCGACATGGTGCTGATGAAGGAGGTCGGCATCAATCCGGTGGTGGTCCACGGCGGCGGCCCGCAGATCGGCGAGCTGCTCGCCAAGCTCCGGATCGAGTCACGCTTCGTCAACGGCATGCGGGTCACCGATGCCGAGACCATGGACGTGGTGGAGATGGTGCTCGGCGGGCTGGTCAACAAGAGCATCGTCAACCTGATCAACCAGTGCGGCGGCAAGGCCATCGGCCTGACCGGCAAGGACGGCGCCCAGATCCGCGCCCGCCAGCTCAAGGTCGAGCACAAGACACCCGAGATGGCCGCCTCGGAAATCATCGACATCGGCCACGTCGGCGAGGTCGAGCACGTGTCCACGGACCTGATCGAGATGCTCGCCGCCCGCGACTTCATCCCGGTCATCGCGCCGATCGGCGTCGACGCCGCGGGCCGCAGCTACAACATCAACGCCGACCTGGTGGCCGGCAAGGTCGCCGAGGCGCTCCAGGCCGAGAAGCTGATGCTGCTGACCAACGTCGCCGGCCTGATGGACGCCGGAGGCGAGGTGCTCACCGGGCTCACCACCGAGCAGGTCGACGCCCTGATCGCCGACGGCACCATCCACGGCGGCATGCTGCCCAAGATCCGCTGCGCCCTGGAGGCGGTGAAGGGCGGCGTGGCCAGCTCGCACATCATCGACGGCCGCGTGCCGCACGCGACCCTGCTGGAGATCTTCACCAACGCCGGGGTCGGCACGCTGATCTCGAATCAGCCGGCCCCCCCAGGACCCGGCCTGACTCCGGCCGGCGACAGGACGGTCTCGCCTGCCGAAATAGAATGAGCGCGGTTTGCTACCAGGCAGGCCCGACAGTACGATTGGGGACATCATAAAATATTAGAAGAATCCTCATGACGCAGGTAACCACCAAGCAGAACCGCCGCGAGCAGATCCTCCAGGCGCTGGCGCTGATGCTCGAGGAGGACAGCGGCAAGCGCATCACCACGGCCTCGCTGGCCCGTCAGGTCGGCGTCAGCGAAGCCGCGCTGTACCGCCATTTCCCCAGCAAGGCGCGGATGTTCGAGGGGCTGATCGAGTTCATCGAGTCGACCCTGTTCGAGCGCATCCGGCTGATCCTCGACGAGACCCAGGAGGCCCTGCCTCGCTGTCAGCATATCCTGATGCTGTTGCTGGGGTTCGCCGAGAAGAACCCGGGGCTGTGTCGACTGCTCAACGGCGACGCCCTGACCGGCGAGACCGCCCGGCTGCGGGTGCGCATGGGTCAGCTGTTCGAGCGCCTGGAAACCCAGCTCAAGCAGGTGCTGCGCGAAGCCGAACTGCGCGAGGGGCTGCGCCCCTCGCTGCCGGTTCCGGCCGCCGCCAACCTGCTGCTGGCCTATGCCGAAGGGCGTATCGGCCAGTACGTGCGCAGCGACTTCCGGCGCCGCCCCACCGAGCAGTGGGACACCCAGTGGGCCCACCTGTCCCGCGAACTGCTGAGCGGGGTCGCCCAGACCCAGGCCTGCTGAAGACGACGACGCCCGGCATCGAGCCGGGCGTCGTGTCATTCAGTTCAGGGCAACATGCGCGAGGGGCGCGCAGGGAATCAGGCCACCATTCTCTCGCCCAGCTGCTGGCGAATCTTCTTCATGGCGTTCTTCTCCAGCTGGCGGATACGCTCCGCCGACACGCCGTAGACATCCGCCAGCTCGTGCAGCGTCGCCTTGTTCTCGGCCAGCCAGCGGCGCTGGAGGATGTCGCGGGAGCGCTCGTCGAGCCCGGCCAGCGCGCCCTGCAGACGACGTGTCGAATCGGCCTCCCAGTCGCTGTCCTCGAGCTGGGTCGCCGGGTCGTAGCTGGCGTCGTCGAGGTAGTGGGCCGGCGCCTGATAGCCCTGCTCTTCCTCCTCGCTGGGCGAGGCATCGAAGCCGGCGTCGAACGCGGACAGACGGCCTTCCATCTCGCGCACCACCTCGGGCTTGACGTCGAGGTCCTTGGCGATGGCATCGACCTCGTCGCTGTTCAGCCAGGCCAGGCGCTTCTTGGCGCTGCGCAGGTTGAAGAACAGCTTGCGCTGCGCCTTGGTGGTCGCCACCTTGACGATGCGCCAGTTGCGCAGCACGAACTCGTGAATCTCGGCCTTGATCCAGTGCACGGCAAACGACACCAGCCGTACGCCCTGGTTGGGGTCGAAGCGCTTGACGGCCTTCATCAGCCCCACGTTGCCTTCCTGGATCAGGTCGGCCTGCGGCAGACCGTAGCCGGAATAGCTGCGGGCGATGTGCACGACGAAGCGCAGATGGGACATGACCAGTCGACGTGCCGCCTCGAGATCGTTCTCGTCATGTAGGCGGAAGGCGAGTTCGCGCTCCTCGTCGGCGGTCAGGACCGAAATGCTGTTGACTGCCTGAATGTAGCCGTTCAGGTCATGGCCGGGTGAAAGCTGGCCAATAGGCTGAAGACTGGTGCTCATGCAAGATGTCTCCATGTTGCCCTTGAAGGATCGGTGCCGCATGCGTCGATCCGGTAACTCTTCGTTATCCAACCTTGATTCCCTGACCTCGGACCCTCAGCGTAGAAAGAAGTTCAACTTTCGTGCAAGCCGCCGAGGCGCCTGTACAGGGTGTTTCTTGATCCGAGTCTAGCGTGGGCGCGCGTCGGCAAGATGACGATGCACGGCGATCCAGCCGCCCAGCCAGCCCACCAGTGTACTCGAAAGCAGCAGCATTGCCGAGCCCTGCCAGCCCAGCGCCGGCATGCCGAAATGCGCCCCGTAGCTCTCGGCCAGCTCGTGCAGCGGTGCCGCCAGCCAGCGCCCGCCCAGCGCCAGCAGCAGCCAGGCGACCACCCCGCCCCCCAGGCCGTACCAGGCACCGCTGTAGAGGAAGGGCCGCCGCACGAAGGCATGGGTGGCACCGATCAGCGTCACCACCTCGATCTCCCGGCGGCGGCTCTCCACCGATAGACGAATGGTGTTGCCCACCACCAGCAGGGCGCCGAGCCCGAACAGCCCGCCCAGGGCCAGCGTCAGCCGCCGGCCGAACGCCGCCAGCCGCCGCAGGCGTTCCAGCCAGGCCAGGTCGACGCGCACCTCGTCGACCCCGTCGACGCGTTCGAGCTGATCGCCGAGATCGCGCACCGCCGCGGGGGACGTGTCGACCGGCGCGATCACCACGCTGGCCGGCAGCGGGTTGTCATCGAGCTCGGCCAGGGCATCCTCGAGCCCCAGCGCCTGCTGGAACTCGGCCGCTCCCTCGGCGGCGGTGATCAGCCGGGCGCTCGCCACGTCGGGGTGGCGTCTCAGGGTGTCGGCGATCGTCATGGACCGGCTCTCGCTGACCGCGGGCGACAGGTAGACGGTCAAGGTGGCGCTGTCCTGCAGCCGCCGGCCGATGTCGTCGGCCCCGGACAGCGCCAGCCACAGCCCGGCCGGCAGCACCAGGGCGATGCCGATGGCGAGCATGGTCAGCAGGCTGCTCAGCGGACGGCGCAGCAGACGCCGGGCGCTGTCGAGACCCACGGCCCGATGATGGCGCAGCCAGGCACGAGCGCGACTGTCGATACCCGCTCGCCGGCTGCGCGCCCCGCGCCGCGGCGGCGACTGACGAGACCCCGATGCCTTCTTCATGCGCCCTCCCCGTCGCCGACCTGCTCATCGCTGACCAGGCGCCCTTCCCGCAGGCGCAGCACGCGATGCCGCAACCGCGCGATCAGCGCCAGGTCGTGACTGGCCACCAGCACCGTGGTGCCGATGCGATTGAATTCCTCGAACAGGCGCATGATATCGGCGGACAGCTGGGGATCGAGATTGCCGGTGGGCTCGTCGGCGAGCAGCAGCGGCGGCTTGTTGACCACCGCCCGGGCGATGCCCACGCGCTGCTGCTCGCCCGTGGAGAGTTCGATGGGCAGGGCCCGCTCGCGGTGCAGCAGGCCCACCTTGTCGAGCGCCGCCCGGACCCGCCGGGCCGACTCGTGCGGCTCGACCCCCTGGATCGCCAGCGGCAGGGCGACATTGGCAAAGACATCGCGATCGAACAGCAGCTGGTGATCCTGGAAGACCACGCCGATCTGGCGCCGGTAGTAGGGGATCTGGCTGGCGTGCAGGCGGTCGATGTCGTGCCCGGCCACCAGCAGCCGCCCCCGCGACGGCCGCTCGAGGCGCATGATCAGCCGCAGCAGCGAGCTCTTGCCGGCCCCGGAGTGACCGGTCAGGAACAGCATTTCGCCGCGGGCGATGCGGAAGTTGATGTCGGCGAGCGCCTCGTAGCGCCCGCCGTAACGCTTGCCGACGTGCTCGAAGGCGATCATGCGTTCACGAATCCGCCGGCGCGTCGCGATCGAACAGGGCCGTCACGAAGTCGTCGGCGGCGAAGGGCCGCAGATCGTCGAGCGACTCGCCGACGCCGATGAAGCGGATCGGCGTGGCCAGCTGCTTGGCCAGCGCGAAGATGATGCCGCCCTTGGCGGTGCCGTCAAGCTTGGTCAGGGTGATGCCGGTGACCGGGATCGCCTCGTTGAAGGTCTGGGCCTGGGCCAGGGCGTTCTGGCCGGTGCCGGCATCCAGCACCAGCATCACCTCGTGCGGCGCCTCGGCGTCGAGTTTGGCCATCACCCGCTGCACCTTCTTGAGCTCCTCCATCAGGTGGCTCTTGTTGTGCAGGCGACCGGCGGTATCGGCGATCAGCACGTCGACGCCACGCGCCCGGGCGGCGGCCAGCGCATCGTAGATCACCGAGGCGCTGTCGGCGCCGGTGTGCTGGGCGACCACCGGTACCGAATTGCGCTCGCCCCAGACCTTGAGCTGCTCCACCGCCGCGGCGCGGAAGGTATCGCCGGCGGCGAGCATCACGCTGCGCCCCTCGTTCTGGAAGCGCTGGGTCAGCTTGCCGATGGTGGTGGTCTTGCCCACGCCGTTGACGCCGACCATCAGGATGACGAACGGCCCCTCGCCCCTGGGCGGCAGGGTCAGCGGCGTGGTCACCGGCGCCAGCAGCGCGCCGAGCTCTTCCTGCAGGGCGCGATACAGCGCCTGGGGATCATTGAGCTCCTTGCGCGAGACGCGCTCGGTCAGGTTGTCGATGATCTCGGTGGTGGCCTCGATGCCCACGTCCGCCATCAGCAGCTGGGTCTCGATCTCCTCCATCAGATCGTCGTCGATCTGCTTCTTGCCCAGGAACAGATCGGCCAGCCCCTCGGTCAGGTTGGCGCGGGTCTTGCCGAGCCCGGCGCGGATGCGCGCCAGCCAGCCCCGCTTCTCGCCGCGCGGCTTCTCGCGGCCGGCGGTGGCACTGTCCGCCCGCGGCTCGGGCTCGGGCTCGGGCTCGGGCTCGGGCTCGGGCTCGGGCTCGGGCTCGGGCTCGGGCTCGGGCTCGGG
>NZ_WNXF01000012.1:0-135474 GCF_010993675.1 Modicisalibacter sp. 'Wilcox' | reverse complement strand
TGAGACGGAATCGGAGGTCAAAAAATGCTCGCTGACGGCGATAGGGAAAGTGTCGACGCCGGCATCACGGATTCAGGTCGATGTGATGGGTCATGGGCGATGTCGGGGGTGGAGTGTCGTGCTGGCCATACCCCTCCTGAATTCCGGTGGAAAGATCGCGGCCCCGGGCGCATGGCGCTCGAGGGGCCGCCCGTGTCGTTGTGGTTCAGTCCGGCGCGGCCACTGTCGCCAGGCAGGACGCGGCGCAGTGTTCCAGGCGCCGGCAGGCCTCGCGCAGGCGCTCGGCGTCGACCGTCAGGCTGAGTCGCACGAAGCCGGCGGCCGAGGGGCCGAAGGCCTCGCCCGAGAGCACCGAGACGCCGTGTTCCTCGAGCAGGCGGTCGGCGAAGTCCGTCGCGGACAGGCCGGTACGGCGGATGTCGATCATCATGAACATGCCGGCTTCGGGGCGCAGCACATCGAGTGTGGCGCTGTCGGCCAGCGCCGCGAAGACGGTATCGCGCCGGCTCCGGTAGGTCTCGCGCATGGCGGCGAGTTCCGCCGGCGGGTGGGCCAGCGCCTCGCAGGCGGCATCCTGGATGAAGTCCGGGCTGCCGTAGAGCATGCACAGCGCCAGGTTGGACAGGTGGCCGACCAGTGTCTCGGGGCCGATCACCCACCCCAGCCGCCAGCCGGTCATGGCATGGGACTTCGACAGGCTGCTGATCACCGCGGTGCGCTCGGCCATGCCGGGCAGCGCATCGGGGCAGTGGTGAGCCTCGTCGAAGATCAGCGAGGCGTAGACCTCGTCGGACAGCAGCCACAGGTCGTGTTCGCGGCACAGCGCGGCCAGGGCCGCCCAATGCTCGCGGCCGAGGATCTGCCCGGTGGGGTTGTGGGGGCTGTTGAGCAGCATCGCCCGGGTACGCGGCGTCACCGCCGCGGCGAACTCGGCCGGGTCCGGCTGGAAGGCGTTCCCGGCACGCAGCGGTACGCGCACCAGGCGGGCGCCGGCGGCCTGCAGTGCCGCCTCGTAGGTGACGTACATCGGCTCGGGGACCAGCACCTCGTCGCCCGGCTCGAGCACGCACTGGGCCACGGCGTAGAGGCCGCACTGGGCGCCGGCCATCACCGCGACGTTGGCGGCGGTGGTCGTCGCCGCGCCGCCCTGACGGCGGTGGGTGTCGGCGATCAGTTCACGAAGGCGCTGCTTGCCCTGCACGTCGGCATAGTGGGTGGCCCCGCCGCGCAGGCTGGCCACGGCGCTCTCGACGATCGGCTCGGGCGTGGTGAAGTCCGGGTCGCCCACCGAGAGGATGATGACGTCGTCGCCGCGCGCCTGGCGTTCGAGCGCCCGGTAGTGGATGTTCCAGGCGGCGGCGCCGTCGCCGGCGATGCGTTCGGTGAGTCGGGAGTAGTGCATGTCGGCTCCTTGAGGAAAGCGGGCGAATCCGTCAGACGCCCTGCCAGGCGTCGGCATCGATCTCGATCAGCGTGGGCCGGTCGGCATGCCGGGCGGTGATCAGGGCGTCATGCAGCGCCGCCGGTGTGGTCAGGCGCCGGCCATGGCAGCCGAAGCTCTCGGCCAGGCCGACCAGGTCCGGCGCCGGCAGGTCGACCCCCAGCCGGGGCACGGCGCTGGCGTCCATGTAGCGGCGAATCTCGCCGTAGCCGTCATTGTTCCAGACCACCACGATCAGCGGCACGCCGGCGTCACGGGCGGTGGCCAGCTCGCCGAGGGTGAACATCAGCCCGCCGTCGCCGACCAGCGCGACCACCGGACGCTCGGGCACGGCCAGCGCGGCACCCAGCGCCGCGGGCAGGCCGTAACCGAGGGTGCCGTAGCCGGTGGCGGCATTGAACCAGCGGCGTGGTGCGGGCATGTCGACCATGAAGTTACCGGCGTAGACCGCCCCGGTGGAGTCGCCGACGAGGGTGGCGTCGGGCAGCGCCTCGCGCAGGGTGTCGAGCAGCGCGGTGTAGGGCGCCACGTCCGCCGCATCGCGCAGCGCCAGGGCCGACCTGACGCGGGCGGCACGCTCGGCGCCCCGGCGCGCTGCCGGGGCGGGCAGGCGCGCGCACAGCTCACGGGCCACCTCGCCGGCGTCGGCGAGCAGCGCGAGGTCGGGGGCCTGGTTGCGGGCCAGCTGCTGGGCGTCGATGTCGACCCGGATCAGCCGCCCGGTGAGCCGGAAGCCCTCGTCGAAGACCAGGTCGTAGTCGGTCTCGCCGAGCTCGGTGCCCAGCGCCAGGATCACGTCGGCGTCGCGGGCTAGTTCGCGCCCCGCCGGCAGGCTGGCGCAGGCGCCGAGATCCAGCGGGTGGGCGAGCCCCAGCACGCCCCGGGCGTTGATGGTGGTCATGGCCGGGGCGTCGAGGCGCTCGACCAGCTCGCGCAGCGGCTCGGCGGCGTCCGCGCAGCCGCCGCCGAGCAGCACCAGGGGCCGCTCGGCGGCGGTCAGCCAGTCCGCGGCGCGGGCCAGTGCGGCGTCCGGCGCGGCGGGGGCGAAGACCTCGGCGACGCGGGGTGGGTGGTCGGGCGCCGGCAGGGCCATCACGTCGAGCGGGATCTCGATATGCACCGGGCCGGGGCGGGCGCCGGCGAAGATCGCGAAGGCGCGTCCCAGCACCTCGGGCAGGGCCTCCGGCGTCTGCAGGGTGTGGCTGAACACGCTCACCCCGGCGAGAGTGGCCCGCTGATCGGGCAGTTCGTGCAGGCGCCCCTGGCCGCGACCCAGGGTGTCGCGGCGGTTGACGCTGGAGATCACCAGCATGGGCACCGAGTCGGCCAGGGCCTGGGCCATGGCGGTGGCGATGTTGGTCATCCCCGGGCCGCTGATGATGAAGCAGGCCGCGGGCCGGCCGGTGGCGCGGGCGTAGCCGTCGGCCATGAACCCGGCGCCCTGCTCGTGGCGCGGGGTGACGTGGCGCAGCGGGCTGTCCGGCAGGCCGCGGTAGAGTTCCACGGTATGCACGCCGGGAATGCCGAACACGGTGTCGATGCCGTGGGCCACGAGTCGGTCGATCAGGTACTGGGCACAGGTGGTCATGCGTCGGGGGCCTTGACGGTCAGGGTTTCGCCGAAGGGCGTGCGCGCGAAGAGGCGCTCGACCATCGGCACGAAGTCCTCGAGCGGCCGCGTCGGGTAGTCGGGATCGAAGGCGCGCTGGTCCCACTCGTCGCAGAAGCGCACGGTGCGCGCATAGGCCGGGTGATCGCGATACGCCTCGCGGGCCTGCGGGTCGAGGCCGTAGAAGGCGCGGTAATGATACCCCTGAAACAGCTCGTGGTGGCGGATCATCCACACGTTGAGCGGATCGACGTAGGGCGCGAGGATCGCCGCGGCGATCTCGGCGTGGTTGGCCGGGGCCAGGTCGTCGCCGATGTCATGGAGCAGCGCACAGACCACGGTCTCCTCGTCGGCACCGGCGTCGAGCGCGCGGGTCGCGGTCTGCAGGCTGTGGGTATAACGGTCGACGGGATAGCCGTGGGTATCCCCCTCGAGTCGCCGCAGGTGCTCGAGCACCCGGCGGGCGACATCGTTCTGGTAACGCTGGAAGTGGGCGTCGATGATCGCCCAGTCGGCGTGGGTGCTTTCCGCGAAACGGGTGAAGCGGGCCTGGTTCATGAGATGGCTCCCCGGGTGGTGGCGGTCGGCGTCTCGGCGGTGCCGGCGGTCAGCCGGGCACGCAGGACACGGCGGCGGCTGGCAGTGCTGTCGCGGTCGACGTAGCCCTGGCGAAGGTGACGTGTCCCGCCGTCCAGCTGGTAGGCGGTCCGCCCGTGAAGCAGGCGGTAGTTGTCCATGATCAGCATCTCGCCGGGCGCCAGCTTGAGGTGCACGGTCAAGGCATCCGAGGTGATCAGCCGGTAGAAGTGCTGGCGCGCGGCGTAGTAGCGCGCCAGCAGCTCGGGGGCGTGGGCGTCGATGCGTTCGGTGCGGTTGGAGTAGCGCACCCGGGCCAGGCGGCCATGGCTGTCGAGCTCGATCAGCGGGCCTTCGCTCTCCAGATCGGTGGTGGCATCGGTGTAGCGAAAGGTCGGTGACAGCCGGGTCAGGCACTCGAAGTGCTCGGGCGCCTCGTCGCGCAGGCGTCGTGCCGCCATGAAGCCGTCGGCGAGCGTGCTGTCGCCGCCCTCGGCGGCGTTGCTCAGGCAGTGCAGCCAGATGTAGCCGGGGATCGGGTCGCGATAGGGGTTGTCGGTATGCGGCTCGAGCCCGCGCCGGGTCATGGTCAGGTCGTAGGCGTCGGCCACCGACTTGACGTCGGCGATGCCGCCCCAGTTGGTGCGACGCAGCGGACCGATGCGGTCGATCAGCGGCTGCATGCCATCCTCGGTGAGCGGTACACCCTGGACCTTGACGAAGCCATGGCGGTGCAGGGCCTCGAGCATGGCGAGCAGCGCGCCGTCGTCATCGCGGGCGGCCGCGAAATCGGCCTGTGGCAGCGTCTCGAGCGTCGCATCCCACAGCGTCAGGCCGTCGTCGATGTCGCGATCGGGAGTCGCCTGCGCGAGCAGGCCGTCGAGCGAAAAGGTGGCGCGATGGCCGTCGCTGAACTGCACTTCGAGGCGGTCGCCGTCGATACGGGCCCGGGTCGCGTGGAGATCCAGCGGCAACCGGGCGGCCTCGATCAGCCGCTGCCCCGTGCGCGGGTCGAGGGTGTCGGCATCCGGCGCCCGTTCGCGCAGCCAGAGGGCGGCAAGCTGCTGTTCGCGGCCCGGCAGGCGCAGGGCCAGCTGTCGGCCGTCATCCTTGAGTTCGATCTCGGCGGCTGGGGACATGGACGATTCTCTCTACGACAATGAAGTGACGAACGAGCGCCACCGGGCGCCGTCGCTTTTCTACCCTAGGGGGTCGGGACGCAGCGGATTTGCAATAAATGGCCTTTTGATTGATTTTTATAGCCATGAGCGAATCCCTGATTCCGGAGTGGCCCTATCCACGCCCCGACCAGCCGCCGGTTCCACGGCCCGGCGAGGCGGCCCATACGGTGAGCGTGTGGCTGGTGCCCAAGTTTTCCATGCTGACCCTGTTCTGCCTGCTCGAGCCGCTGCGGGTCGCCAATCGTTTCGGTCGCGAGCTGTTCGCCTGGCAGCTGCTCTCGGCGGACGGCGACGCGGTGGTGGCCAGCAACGGGGTACGCATCGATGTCGACGCCGCGCTGGGCGAGGCGGAGGCGGGCGAGCTGCTGATGGTCATCTCGTCCTACGAGGCCGAGGCCACGGTGACTGCCGCCGACCGTGCCGTGCTGCGTCAGGCGGCGGCGCACGGCGCCCGAGTCGGGGGGCTGGACACCGCCCCCTTCATCCTCGCCCGCGCCGGGCTGCTGGAGCAGCAGCGGGTGGCGCTGCACTGGGAGAGCGTGCCGGCGTTTCGCGAGGAGTTTCCGCACATCGCGGTGAGCGAGGCGCGCTTCGAGTTCGCCGACCGGCGGCTGACCGGGTCCGGCGGTGCGGCGGGCATCGACATGATGCTGCAGTGGATCGAGCACGACTACGGGCCGGCCCTGGCCAATGCGGTGGGTCGCCAGCTGGTCCATCAGCGGGTCAGTGACGAGGAGGCGCGGGAGGCGGCGAGCGCGCGGGCCATGGACCACCTGCCCCGGGTGGTGGTGCGGGCCCTGGCCATCATGGAGGCCCATCTCGACCAGGCGCTGCCGATTCCGGAGATCTGCCGGCTGGTCGGACAGTCGCAGCGCCAGCTGACGCGACTGTTCACCGCCGCGTTCGGCGAGACGCCCAAGCAGTGCTACCTGGGGATGCGGCTTGACCAGGCGCGATGCATCCTCGCCGACAGCCGCTGCCGGGTGACCGAGGCGGCGCTGGCCTGCGGCTTTACCCAGCTGGCGCACTTCTCCCGCGCCTATCAGGCGCGCTTCGGCGAGCCGCCCAGCCGCACGGCCGAGCGTGGCACGACCGAGCGCGGCCCGACCGAGCGCGGCCCGACCGAACGCGGCCCGACCTGAGCCGCCGGGGCGAGGGCTCAGGAATCCGGGGCACCGCCCGTTTCCAGCGCCGCGGCACGCCGCTGCCGCTCGGCCCGGTGCAGCATGCGCAGCCGCGACCGCACCTCGTCGCGCTCCAGATAGCAGCCCTGCAGCCAGCGCTGCCCCGAGTCGCCCGCGAAGGCGTCACGGGCATGCAGCAGGCGGCGGTTGTCGAAGATCACCAGGTCGCCCGGCCGGTAGGTGAAGCGCATGGCGAAGTGCGGTTCATGCAGCATCCGTTGCAGCGTCATCAGCGCCGCGTAGGCGGGCTCCACCGCGTCGAACGGGGCCATCAGGGGGCCGCGCAGGAAGTCGGCGATGCGCACCTCGTCCAGCCGCCCGGCCTCGTCGAGCCGGATCATCGGCGCGTACCAGACATAGTCGGTGGTGCGGGCCGTATTGGCATAGCACCACTTCACCGTCGCGAGCGTCTCGAAGGCGTGCGGGTCGCGCTCGCGCAGGGCCTCGGCAACGGCGAAGCCGTCCATCATCACCGCCTGGCCGCCCGCGACGCTGTTCTCCAGGCAGTGCAGCAGCTGCAGGCCGGGCTGGTATTCGCGGGTGGGCAGGTCGACGTGCGGCGGCAGGGCGATCGAGGTATAGGCGTTGGAGTCCGGCTGGGGCTTGGCGCGCACATCGAACAGGCTGCCGAAGTTGGTGGCGCGCAGCGGGCCGATGCGCTCGGCGATGCGGGCCAGGGTGCCGGGCTCGACGGGCAGGTTGCGCAGCCGCACCAGGCCGTGGCTCAGCACCGCAGTCAGCGCCGACTCGAGCAGGGTCCGGGCCTCGACGGTGTCCGGCTCGTGATCGAGCCAGTCGCCGGCATCGAGGCTGCAGGGGGCGTCGAGAGTGTCGCCGGTCCAGGTGGTGACCGGCACCAGCGGGGCATCGAGGGGTTCGGCGTTCGAGTAATCGTGGGCGCGCAGCCAGCCCGGATGAAAGCGCAGGGTGCGCTGCTCGGGGGCGAAGGTCACGTTGAGCGCGCCGGTCTCGTCCAGCCAGGCGGCCTCGACGGTAGGCCAGGCGCCGAGCCGTGACAGGTCGAGGGTGCGCTCGCGGGTCGCCGGGTTGACGGTGCTGGCGTCCGCGGCGTTCTCGCGCAGCCAGACGCTGTGATAGCGGCTCGTCCGCCCGTCCTGCCAGTGCAGCGTGATGACATGGGGAGCGGAGTCGACCGCGGCGGGGCGGGTCTCGACCGGCCAGGCGTCGTAGTCGGGTGTCGGCGGCAGCTGGTGCGGGTCAGAGGAATCGAACGTGGCGGGCATCGGGGTCTCCGTCGCGAAGCGGGTATGCCAGTGAGCATGCCGGGGCGTGGCAACGACGGATTCGCCGCGCGCGACACTCTCTTGACACGAGTCGTCGTGTCAGGGGTCGCCCGGGGCCAGGCGTGTCTGGCGCGGGCTTTCGCCATAGCGCTGGCGATAGGCCCGCGAAAAGCTCGACGCCGAGGTGAAGCCGCAGGCCAGGCCGATCCCCAGGATGTCGTGGTCGGTCTCCTGCAGCAGCTGGCGAGCGCGCGCCAGGCGCAGGTGGCGATAGTAGTCGCGTGGCCGGATGCCCAGCTCCTGTTCGAAGAGTCGCTGCAGCTGGCGCAGCGACAGGGCCACCCGCGAGGCGACCCGGTCGAGGGGCAGCGGCGATTCGATATGCCGTTCCATCAAGGCGACGGCGTCCACCAGCGCCGGCTTGTGGGTGCCCAGGCGCTGCACCAGGGCCTGGCGCTGCTGGTGCTGGGGCGTGCGCCCCTGATCGTGGATCAGCTGCTCGGTCACGGCCGTGGCCAGTGCCCGACCGTGGCGCCGGGCGATCAGATCGAGCGACATGTCCATGGCCGCCGCGCCGCCGGCGCAGGAGAAGCCGTGCTCGGCGACCTCGAACAGCGACTCGACGGCGTCGATGTCGGGAAAGCGTTCGCGAAAGGCGGGCAGGCTCTCCCAGTGCAGGGTGACGCGACGTCCGGCCAGCAGTCCGGCCCGGGCGAGGATGATGCTGCCGGTATCGATGCCGCCCAGCGCGCAGCCGTCCTCGGCGAGACGATGCAGCCAGCGCAGGGTGTGCCGGGTCAGCGTCGCCTCGGGCTCGAAGCTGCTGCAGATCGCCAGGCCGGGCAGCCGTGGCGCGGTGTCGGGGGACGCATCGGCGAGCAGGGTCATGCCGTTGCTGGCGGTGATCGGCTCGCCGTCCTGGGTGATCACCCGCCAGGCGAACAGCTCGCGGCCCGCGACCCGGTTGGCGATGCGCAGCGGCTCGACGGCGGAGAAGAACGCGACCATCGCGAAGCGGGGCATCAGCAGGAACCCGAGCGTCTCGGGGAGGGGGCCGGTGTAGTGAAGTCGCATGTCGCCGTCGAAACCCTTGGCTGCCTGAAGCGGGCATGGTAACCGATGACCGCCGACAGGCAAGGTGGCGCCGCCGCTAGGCAGCGGCCCCCGCCTTGGCGTATCGTTGCCCGTTCGTGCCGGCGTGCGGCGCCGCGGCGGCAGCACGGAAACCGGGTGGCTTGCGGGTCGGGAGAGAGCATGAAACGCGCGCTGGGGTTGGTGATTCTGGGACTGCTGATTGCCCTGCCGGCATGGGCCCGAGCGGCCTCGGCAACCGACAAGGTCTGGGTGCTGATCGATCATGCCAGTTCGACCCTGACGGTCTATCGAGGGCAGCAGACAGTCGAGCGTTTTCATCCCATCGCCGTGGGACGACGTGGTGTCACTGATACGCGATTACGGGGCGACATGACCACTCCCGCCGGGGTCTATCATGTCACGCGATTCAATTATGATAGTGACTTTCATCTGTTCATCGGACTGGATTTTCCCAACCTCGCGCAGGCCCGTCGGGCGGAGGAAACCGGTGTCCTGAGCGACCAGGAGTTCGATCGTTACCTGAGCTACTATCGGCGTCACGGGCAGCCGCCACAGGACACGGTGCTGGGCGGCGATATCGGCATTCACGGGCTGGGTCAGGCCGACCCCGGCATGCATCGTCGCTTCAATTGGACACAGGGTTGCGTCGCCGTGACCAACCCGCAGATCGATCGCCTGGGCGAGCTGGTGCAACTTGGCACCAAGGTCATCATCCGCTAGTTTCTAGGGTGGAAGTGATGCAGGTTTGCTTGCATCATATAGGCGGGTTTCATGGACGACGACCATCGTTGCCCTGAAGACCTGCCGAGCAGGAATCCAACGCAAAGAACCAAGGATAGACTCTAAGGAGATCATGATGGCTAACAGCTTCAGCAGCGCTCTCAAGCTTTCCGCAGTTGGTGCCGCCATGCTGGTCATGGCAGGCTGTGCTGCACAGGGCGGTGAAGAGCAGAGCAAATGGGATCAGATGGATTCCGACGTCGCCGAGGCTCGCAGCATGTCGAGCGAGGCCCTGAACACCGCCAACCAGGCGCAGCAGACTGCCCAGTCTGCCCTGCAGATGGCGCGTGAAAACCGTCAGGCCATGGATCGCATGTTCCAGCAGTCCATGCAGAAGTAATGCGACGATCCTGCCCCTCAGGGAGGCAGTATCTGCATGACGAAGGCCCCGCTATGGCGGGGCCTTCGGCGTTTCGGGGCACGCTCGAAGCGTGACGGTCAGGCGGCGGCCGCCTTGCGATTCAGGGTCTCGAGCAGGGCTTCGACCGCCGCGAAGCGCCGGGTCTCGTCGGCCATGTCGGCCTCGAAGCGCAGGGTTTCGGCCCCGTCGAGCCGGTACTGATCGGGGTTCTGCTGAATCAGTTGCACCAGGGTCATGGGGTCGACGGCCGGCTGATTGCCAAAGATCACGCGTCCGCGTGACTCGCCGGCTTCCAGGCGCACGATGCCCAGCCGCTCGGCGCGCTGGCGCAGTCGGGTCTGGCGCATGAGCGTCTTGACCGGCGCCGGCAACAGGCCAAAACGGTCGATCATCTCGACCTGCAGTTCCTTGAGCGCGGCCTCGTCCTCGGCATGGCTGATGCGCTTGTACATGATCAGCCGCTGCTGGACATCATGCAGGTAGTCGTCGGGAATCAGCGCCGGCAGGTTGAGGCTGATCTCCACGCCTTCCTCGAGCGGCGCCTCGATGTTGGGCGTCCTGCCGGCACGGATCGCCTTCACCGCACGGTCGAGCATCTGCATGTAGAGACTGTAGCCGATGGTCTCCATCTGGCCGCTCTGCTCGTCGCCGAGCAGCTCGCCGGCGCCGCGGATCTCCATGTCGTGGCTGGCCAGGGTGAAGCCGGCACCCAGATCCTCGGCCTGGCCGATCGCCTCGAGTCGTTTCACGGCATCCTTGGTCATCGCTCTGGGATGCGGGGTGAGCAGGTAGGCGTAGGCCTGGTGGTGGCTGCGCCCCACGCGGCCGCGCAGCTGGTGCAGCTGGGCCAGGCCGAACTTGTCGGCGCGCTCGATGACGATGGTGTTGGCGCTGGGCACGTCGATGCCGGTCTCGATGATCGTCGAGCACACCAGCACGTTGAAGCGCTGGTGATAGAAGTCCGACATGATCCGCTCCAGCGAGCGTTCGGGCAGCTGGCCGTGGGCCACCGCGACCCGGGCCTCGGGCACCAGCTCGCGGATCGCCTCGGCGCTCTGCTCGATGGTCTTGACCTCGTTGTGCAGCACGTAGGCCTGGCCGCCACGCAGGATCTCGCGCAGCAGCGCTTCCTTGATCACCCCGTCGTCGCGCTGCTGGACGAAGGTCTTCACCGACAGCCGGCGCGCCGGGGGGGTGGCGATGATCGACAGGTCGCGAATGCCGCTCATGGCCATGTTGAGGGTGCGCGGGATCGGCGTGGCGGTCAGCGTGAGGATGTCGACCTCGGCGCGCAGGTTCTTGAGCCGCTCCTTCTGACTGACCCCGAAGCGATGTTCCTCGTCGACGATCAGAAGGCCCATGTTGGGGAACTTCATCGACTTCGAGAGCAGCTTGTGGGTGCCGATGACGATGTCGGCGCGACCTTCCTCGATGCGCTTCAGGGTCTCGGCCTGGCCCTTGCCGCCGGTGAAGCGCGAGATCAGCTCGACCTGCACCGCGGTATCGGCGAAGCGGTCGCGGAAGTTGTCGTAATGCTGGCGGGCCAGCAGGGTGGTGGGCACCAGCACCACCACCTGACGGCCCGAGTGCACGGCGAGGAAGGCGGCGCGCATGGCGACCTCGGTCTTGCCGAAGCCGACATCGCCACAGACCACGCGATCCATGGGGCGTGGCGCGGTCATGTCGCCGATCACCGCCTGGATCGCCGCGCGCTGGTCGGGGGTTTCCTCGAACGGGAAGCTGGCGGCGAAGCGCTGGTAGTCCTCGCCGGGCGGCTCGCAGGCGAAGCCTTCACGGGCCTCGCGGCGCGCATAGATGTCGAGCAGCTCGGCGGCGGTGTCGCGGATGCGCTCGGCGGCCTTCTTCTTGGCCTTGTCCCAGGTGTCGGAGCCCAGCTTGTGCAGCGGGGCGAGCTCGTCGCTGGCGCCGGCGTAGCGCGAGATCAGGTGCAGGCTGTCGACCGGCACGTAGAGGCGGGCACCGTCGGCGTACTCGAGCGCCACGAACTCGGCGGCCTGGCCGCCGGCCTCGAGGGTCTCGAGGCCCAGGTAGCGGCCCACGCCGTGGGCCTGGTGCACCACCGGGGCGCCGGGTCGCAGCTCCGAGAGGTGGCGGATCGCCAGCTCGTTGTCGTCGGTGGCCTTCTCGCGGCGACGGCTCTGGCGGACCACATCGCCGAACAGCTCGGTCTCGGTGATCACCGCCAGTGCCGGGTCATCGAGGTTCAGCCCTTCCTCGAGCAGCCCCTCGGTAATCGCCAGCGGCGTGTCATCGGCCAGGAAACTCTGCCAGCTCTCGGCATGGGGAATCTCGCGGTGCAGGACGGCAAGGGTTTCCTCCAGGGCCTCGCGGCGGCCGCGGGATTCGGCGACGAACAGGATGCGCTGGCCGGCGTGCGCGGTCAGGTAGCGCTCGAGTGCGGCCAGCGGTTGCTGCGCACGGGCATTGATCGCCACCTGGGGCGGCGGCTGGGTCGCCGGGTGCCGGGCGTGAGGGTGCGCTTCGTCGCGGGTCAGCTCGAGGCGGGGGCGCGCCTTGATGGCGGCGAACACCTCGGGCACCGGGATGAAGGTCCGGGACGGGGGCAGCAGGGGGCGTGTCGGGTCGACGCCGAGGTTCTCGTAGCGGCTCTGGATCGCTGCCCAGTGGTGGTCCGCCGCCTCATGGACGCCGGGCATCAGGGCGATGCGAGTGCCCGCGGCGAGATGGTCGAACAGCGTCGCGGTTTCCTCGAAGAACAGCGGCAGGTACTGCTCCAGCCCCGGCGAGGGAATCCCCTTGATGGCGTCGTTGTACAGCGGGCACTGGCGCGGGTCGACATCGAACAGGGTCTCGAAGCCCTCACGGAAACAGGCGATCGCCGAGCGCGTCAGCGAGTACTCGTGCGCGGGCAGCAGCTCGATCGTCTCGACCTTGTCGCCGCTTCTCTGGGTGTCGGGGTCGAAGCGGCGCAGGGTGTCGATCTCGTCATCGAACAAGTCGATGCGCAGTGGAGTTTCGCTGCCCATCGGGAAGAGGTCGATCAGCGCGCCGCGCAGGGCGTACTCGCCGGGCTCGTAGACGGTTTCCACCGCACGGTAGCCGGCGCGTGCCAGGCGGGTGCGGAAGGCGTCGCGGTCGAGCGTCATGCCGACTTCCAGCGTCATCACCCGCCCGGCGATGTAGTCGGTCGGCGGCAGGCGCTGCATCAGGGTGTTGATCGGCACGATGACGATACCGTCATCGGCGCTCTGCAGGCGACGCAGGGTACGCAGACGCTCGGAGACGATGTCCTGATGCGGCGAGAAACTGTCGTAGGGCAGCGTCTCCCAGTCGGGGAAGGGCAGCACCGGCACGTTCGCGAAGAAGCGCAGGGCGCTTTCCAGGCGCTGGGCACCGGCGGTGTCGGCGGTGATCACCAGCAATTGGGCATCGTCGGCGAGTCGCGCCAGGCTCAGCGGTGTGGCGGCGCCGTGGGGTGCCAGGCAGTAAAGCGTGTCGCGAACCCCCGAGGGGCGCGGTGGATCGAGTGGCGAAAAGTCAGGCATGTTCGACAACATTTCGACGTGGCGACGGTGGAGCGATCATAACAGCTGCGAGTGGCTGCCGGGAAAAGCGCGGCCCTTGTGCCTCGTAAACCCGCGGCACAGGCCGATTTTGCGCTTGTAGTCAACCCGTGATTTCTGTAGTGGGCCTACAGCAAGTGCGACCATACAGCGATTGCAGTCCTGTCTCAGCGGCACGGATAATACGTGGGTCATTATCCACGCGATTCCGTAAGGGGCGACTACGTGAGTCAAGACAAGCTCGACACCTGTTTCCAGGAATGGCAGGACAACGAAGCACTGGCCGAAGAGATGATTCCCCTGCTCGGTCAGCTGTACCGCAAGTACAATGTGGTGCCTTCGCTGTACGGCCGCTCGCTGATCATCCGTTCGGTGATCCGGATTCTCAAGAACCACCGCTACGTGAAGAAGGTCGAGGGCACCGAGCTGTCCGTGCGGGATACCCTGCCGATGGTTCGCGCCATGCTGAACCTGGAGCTGGGGCCGGCGCACATTGACCTGGGCAAGCTGGCGGTCGCCTTCAAGCGCAGCGGGCGCAGCGACGTCGAAGCCTTCCTGCGCGAGGAGCTGGCCGAGATCGTCGGCGGCCACGAGACCAACGGCATGGGCGGCGAGCCCAAGGATGTCGTGCTCTACGGTTTCGGCCGTATCGGGCGCATCCTGGCCCGCATCCTGATCGAGAAGGCCGGCGGCGGCAACCTGCTGCGCCTGCGCGCCATCGTGGTCCGCGGCGGCGGCGACGACCTCGAGAAGCGCGCGAGTCTGCTGCGTCGCGACTCGGTCCACGGGCCGTTCTCCGGCTCGATCAGCGTCGACCACGAGAACAGCGCCCTGATCGCCAACGGGCACTATATCAAGGTGATTCACGCCGACTCGCCTGCCGAGATCGATTACACCGCCTACGGTATCGACAACGCCATCGTCGTCGATAACACCGGCAAGTGGCGCGACGAGGAGGGGCTGTCCCAGCACCTGGCGAGCAAGGGCGTTGCCAAGGTGCTGCTGACCGCGCCGGGCAAGGGCGATCTCAAGAACATCGTCTACGGTATCAATCACGGCGACATCGGCGACGAGGACCGGATCATCTCCGCGGCGTCGTGCACCACCAACGCCATCGTGCCGGTGCTCAAGGCCATCAACGACGAGTTCGGCATCGCCAACGGCCACGTCGAGACAGTGCACTCCTACACCAACGACCAGAACCTGATCGACAATTACCACAAGGGCGATCGCCGCGGCCGCAGTGCGCCGCTCAACATGGTGTTGACCGAGACCGGGGCGGCCAAGGCGGTGGCCAAGGCGCTGCCGGAGCTGTCCGGCAAGCTCACCGGCAACGCGATTCGCGTGCCGACGCCCAACGTCTCCATGGCGATCCTCAACCTGAATCTGACGCGCGAGGCCGATCGGCAGACCCTCAACGACTACCTGCGTCGCATCTCGCTGGACTCGCCGCTGCAGAAGCAGATCGACTACGTCGACTCGCCCGAGGTGGTGTCCTCGGACTTCGTCGGCAACCGCCACGCCGGCATCGTCGATGCCAAGGCGACCATCGCCGACGGCACCAATGCCGTGCTCTACGTCTGGTACGACAACGAGTTCGGCTACAGCTGCCAGGTGGTGCGCATCCTCCAGTCCATGTCCAACGTGCGTTTCCGCTACCTGCCTCGCGCCCGCGACTGACGGGCCTTTGCGGCGCCCCGCCCGGGGCGCCGCCGATCTCTTGCCGGCGTCGTCACTCTCCGGCTGCTGGTGGCCTTTCGATCGGTGTCTCTTTATAATGGCTGCGTTTTTTTGGGCGCGGTCCGTATGGCCACGGGCTGTACATATCACAATATTCTGACAAGAAAGTTTTCGAGCACCGTGACTGTTGCCGCTCACGACGCAGGCCTGCGCGTCGGAGTCATTGCCATGTCGTGCGTCGAACCCCTTTCCTTGCTAATCAGATTCGATAACTGGGCGAGACTATGATCGAAGTCAAACGAGGCCTGGATCTCCCCATCGCGGGGGCGCCCGAGCAGCGTATCGAGGATGCGCGGCCGGTGCGCCACGTGGCCGTCCTGGGCACCGACTACGTCGGCATGAAGCCGACGATGGAAGTCCGGGAGGGGGATCGGGTGAAACTGGGGCAGCGCCTCTTCACCGACAAGAAGATCCCGGGAGTGACCTTCACCTCGCCGGCGGCCGGCGAGGTGGTCGAAATCAACCGTGGCGAGCGGCGTCGCCTGCTGTCGGTAGTGATCAAGGTCGATGATGCCGAGGAGCAGGTGGCGTTCACCGCCCATGGTGCCGATGCCCTGGAGCGGCTCGAGCGTCAGTCGGTGGTCGATCAGCTGGTCGAGTCCGGGCTGTGGACCGCGCTGCGCACCCGGCCCTTCTCGCGCACGCCGGCACCGGATGCCGAGCCGGCCAGCATCTTCGTCACCGCCATCGACACCCATCCGCTGGCTGCCGACCCCGCGCTGGTCATCAACGAGCAGCCCGAGGCGTTCGCCAACGGCTTGAAGGTGCTGGGGCGTCTCACTCAGGGCAAGGTGTTCCTGTGCCATGCACCGGATGCTAGGCTGCCCGGTTCCGACGTGGCCGGCGTGCAGGCCGAGAGCTTCAAGGGGCCGCATCCGGCGGGCCTGGTAGGCACCCATATCCACCATCTGTCGCCGGTCAGTCTGACGCGCCAGGTCTGGCACCTGGGCTACCAGGACGTGATCGCCATCGGCAAGCTGTTCGCCGAGGGCAAGCTCGACGTTAGCCGGGTGATCGCGCTGGGCGGACCGCGCGCCGAAAAGCCGCGCCTGATCCGCACCCGGATCGGGGCGAGCTGCCGTGAGCTGCTCGACGGCGAGATCGCTTCGGCCGACAACGACACCCGCGTGATCTCGGGCTCGGTGTTCGGCGGCAAGGTCGCCGAGGGCGCGCTGAGCTATCTGGGCCGCTTCCACCAGCAGATCAGCCTGCTTGAGGAAGGCAACAAGCGCAGCTTCATGGGCTGGCTGTCGCCGGGGCGCGACCGTCACTCGGTGCTGGGTATCTATCTGTCGCGGCTGACCGGCCTGCACAACTATGCGCCGACGACCACCACCAACGGGTCCGAGCGCGCCATGGTGCCGGTGGGCGCCTACGAGGCGGTGATGCCGCTGGATATCCTGCCGACCCAGCTGCTGCGGTCGCTGATCGTCGGCGACATCGAAACGGCCATGCAGCTCGGCTGCCTCGAGCTGGATGAGGAAGACCTCGCGCTGTGCACCTATGTGTGCCCCGGCAAGTACGAGTACGGTCCCATCCTGCGCGACAATCTCACCACGATCGAGAAAGAGGCTTGATGATGGGCATCCGACAGACACTCGACAATCTCGAGCCGCACTTTCACAAGGGAGGCAAGTACGAGAAGTTCTACGCGCTCTACGAAGCCGTGGACACCATCTTCTACTCGCCCCCCGACGTCACCCGCACCACCTCGCATATCCGTGACGGCATCGATCTCAAGCGGATCATGATCACGGTGTGGTTCTGCACCTTCCCGGCGATGTTCTTCGGCATGTACAACGTCGGTCTGCAGGCCAACCAGGCCATCGCCGACGGCTACAGTGCCCTGGGTGGCTGGCGCGAGGCGGTGACCATGCTGCTGGCCAGCGGCAACGACCCGGCGAACTGGTGGGACAACTTCGTGCTGGGGGCCACCTACTTCCTGCCGATCTACTTCGTGACCTTCGTGGTCGGCGGCTTCTGGGAAGTGCTGTTCGCCGTCAAGCGCGGCCACGAGGTCAACGAGGGCTTCTTCGTCACCTCGGTGCTCTACGCGCTGATCCTGCCGGCAACCATCCCGCTGTGGCAGGTGGCGCTGGGCATCACCTTCGGCGTGGTGATCGGCAAGGAGGTCTTCGGCGGTACCGGCAAGAACTTCCTCAACCCGGCTCTCACCGGTCGCGCCTTCCTGTACTTCGCCTATCCGGCGCAGATCTCCGGTGACTCCGTGTGGGTGCCGGCGGACGGCTACACCGGTGCCACCGCGCTCTCCACGGCCCACGGCGACGGCATGATGGCCCTGCACCAGCAGATGAGCTGGACCGACGCCTTCCTCGGCTTCATCCCCGGCTCGATCGGCGAGGTGTCGACCCTGGCGATCCTGATCGGTGCCGCCGTGCTGCTGTGGACGAAGATCGCCTCCTGGCGAATCATGCTCGGCGTGTTCCTGGGCATGGTGGCGACCAGCTCGCTGTTCAACGTCATCGGCTCCGACACCAATGCGCTGTTCGCCATGCCCTGGTACTGGCATCTGGTGATCGGCGGCTTCGCCTTCGGCATGGTGTTCATGGCCACCGATCCGGTGTCCGCCTCGATGACCGACACCGGCAAGTGGGTGTTCGGTGCCCTGATCGGGGTCATGACCGTGCTGATCCGCGTGGTGAACCCGGCGTTCCCCGAAGGCATCATGCTGGCGATCCTGTTCGCCAACCTGTTCGCCCCGCTGATCGACCACTTCGTGGTGCAGGCCAACATCAAGCGTCGGCAGAAGCGTGAAGCCGCTGTCACGATGAGCAAGGAGACCGCCTGATGGCCAGCAACAACTCCATCAAGAAGACCCTCACGGTCGCGTTCGCGCTGTGTATCGTCTGCTCCGTCGTGGTCGCCTCGGCGGCGGTCGTGCTGCGTCCGACCCAGCAGAAGAATCAGGCGCAGGATCGCATGCGCAACCTGCTCCAGGTGGCCGAGCTCTACAAGCCCGGCAAGGATATCCGCGACCTGTACGACGAGCTGATCACGCCGCGCGTGGTCAACCTGAAGACCGGCCAGTACGCCGAGGACAAGAACCCCGAGACCTTCAACCAGTTCGAGGCCGCCAAGGACCCGGCGCAGTCGATCACCCTGTCCGGCAGTGACGACATCGCGGGTATCGGTCGTCGCGAGAACTACGCTACGGTATATCTGGTGGGGGATCCCGACAGTCCCGACGAGATCATCGTGCCGGTCCGCGGGCAGGGGCTGTGGTCGCTGATGTCCGGCTACCTGGCCCTCAAGGGCGACGGCAATACCGTCGTCGGCCTGTCCTTCTACGACCAGGGGGAAACCCCGGGGCTCGGCGGCGAGGTCGACAACCCCAAGTGGAAGGCCCTGTGGGACGGCAAGAAGATCTATCCGGAAGACAGCATGGATCCGGCCATCAAGCTGGTGAAGGGCGGTGTCGGCCCCCAGACGCCGGACGCCATCCACAAGGTGGACGCGCTCTCCGGGGCGACGCTGACCAGCAAGGGGGTCACCCATCTGCTGCAATTCTGGCTGAGTGACGAAGGCTTCGCCGAGTACTTGGCCCGGTTCCGCGACAAGACGCAAGGAGCGTAAGCCATGGCTGCCTATACGCCCAAAGGCGTGCTGACCACGCCGATCTTCAAGAACAACCCGATCGCCCTGCAGATCCTGGGGATCTGCTCCGCGCTGGCGGTCACCAACTCCATGAGCACCTCGCTGGTCATGGGGCTGGCGGTCATCGCGGTCACGGCGTTCTCGAGTTTCTTCGTTTCGCTGATTCGCCACCAGATCCCGTCATCGATCCGCATCATCGTGCAGATGACGATCATCGCCTCGCTGGTCATCGTGGTCGACCAGGTACTCAAGGCCTATGCCTACGAGATCTCCAAGCAGCTCTCGGTGTTCGTCGGCCTGATCATCACCAACTGTATCGTGATGGGTCGCGCCGAGGCCTTCGCCATGCAGAACGGGCCGGTGATGAGTTTCCTCGACGGTGTCGGCAATGGCCTCGGCTACACTGTGCTGCTGCTGACCGTGGGCTTCTTCCGTGAGCTGTTCGGCTCCGGTTCGGTCTTCGGTTTCACTGTCCTGCAGCCGGTCAGCGACGGTGGCTGGTATGTCACCAACGGCCTGCTGCTGCTGCCGCCCTCGGCGTTCTTCGTGATCGGCCTGATCATCTGGGGGCTGCGTAGCCTCAACCCGGAACAGGTCGAGGAAAACGAGTTCAAGATCACGGCCAACACCCAGGCCAAGGAGGCGGTGTAAATGTTCGAACATTACCTGAGCCTGTTCGTGAAGGCCGTGTTCGTCGAGAACATGGCGCTGGCCTTCTTCCTCGGCATGTGCACCTTCATGGCGGTTTCCAAGAAGGTTTCCTCGGCCATCGGCCTGGGCGTGGCGGTCATCGTGGTGCTGACCATCACCGTGCCGGCCAACAACCTGATCCTGCACTACCTGCTGCAGGAGGGGGCCCTGAGCTGGACCGGCATCGCGGGCGCCGAGAACATCGACCTGTCGTTCCTCGGCCTGCTCAGCTACATCGGTGTGATCGCGGCGATCGTGCAGATCCTCGAGATGTTCCTCGACAAGTTCGTGCCCACGCTCTACAACGCCCTGGGCGTGTTCCTGCCGCTGATCACGGTCAACTGCGCGATTCTCGGCGCCTCGCTGTTCATGGTGCAGCGTAACTACAGCTTCGGCGAGTCGGTGATCTACGGTTTCGGTGCCGGTGCCGGCTGGACGCTGGCGATCACCGCGCTGGCGGGTATCCGCCAGAAGCTCAAGTACAGCGACGTGCCCGCCGGCCTGCGCGGACTGGGCATCACCTTCATCACCGTGGGGTTGATGTCGCTGGGCTTCATGTCCTTCTCCGGCATCCAGCTGTAAGCACAACACGACAATAGGAAACCGACATGGTCGATACATCGATTATCGTGCTCGGCGTCGTCATGTTCACCGTGATCGTCATTGGCCTGGTGGCGATCATCCTGGCGGCACGCAGCCGGCTGGTGAGCAGCGGTGACGTGACCATCGAGATCAACGACGATCCCGAGAACACCGTGACCACCCAGGCCGGCGGCAAGCTGCTGCAGACCCTGGCCTCCAATGGCATCTTCCTGTCCTCCGCCTGTGGTGGCGGGGGCTCCTGCGCCCAGTGCAAGTGCCGGGTCACCGAGGGGGGCGGCTCGATCCTGCCCACCGAGGAGTCGCACTTCACCATGGGCGAGAAGAAGGAAGGCTGGCGGCTTTCCTGCCAGGTGCCGGTGAAGCAGGACATGAAGATCGAGGTGCCCGAGGAGGTCTTCGGCGTCAAGAAGTGGGAATGCGAGGTCATCGAGAACCCCAACGTCGCCACCTTCATCAAGGAGCTCAACCTCAAGCTGCCGGAAGGCGAGGAAGTCGCCTTCCGCGCCGGCGGCTACGTGCAGCTGGTGGCGCCGCCCTACGACATCAAGTTCTCCGACTTCGACATCGAGGAGGAGTACCGGGGCGACTGGGAGAAGTTCGGCCTGTTCAACATCGCCCACAAGAGCGACGAGGAAGTGATCCGCGCCTACTCGATGGCCAACTATCCGGAAGAGAAGGGCATCCTCAAGTTCAACATCCGTATCGCCACGCCGCCGCCCAACACCAACCATCCGCCGGGCCTGATGTCCACCTACGTCTTCGGCCTCAAGCCGGGCGACAAGGTCACGGTGATGGGGCCGTTCGGCGAGTTCTTCGCCAAGGACACCGACGCCGAGATGGTGTTCATCGGCGGGGGTGCCGGCATGGCGCCGATGCGCAGCCACATCTTCGACCAGCTCAAGCGTCTGGATACCCAGCGCAAGATCTCGTTCTGGTACGGCGCGCGCTCCTGGCGCGAGACCTTCTACAACGAGGAATACGACAAGCTGGCCGAAGAGCACGACAACTTCGAGTGGCATCTGGCGCTTTCTGACCCGCAGCCGGAAGACAACTGGACCGGGTACACGGGCTTCATTCACAACGTGCTCTACGAGAACTATCTCAAGGATCACCCGGCGCCCGAGGACTGCGAGTACTACATGTGCGGGCCGCCCATGATGAATGCGTCGGTGATCAAGATGCTGACCGACCTGGGGGTGGAGCCGGAGAACATCCTCCTGGATGACTTCGGCGGATGATCTCGCCAAGCCGACCAACCGCAACAGGGCCGCTCCAGGCCCTGTTGTCGGTAGTGGCCCTGGTGATTCTGCTCGCCGGCTGCGACAGCCGCCCGGAGGTGGCGGCCCACCGCTTTCAGGGGCCGATCTTCGGTACCGGCTATCACGTCACCGTCTATGCCGCGCTCGACGAGGCCGCGCAAGAGGCGCTGGGGCAGGGCATTCGCGACACGCTTGAACGCGTCGATCACCTGATGTCCACCTACAAGCCGGATTCGGAACTGTCGCGCTTCAACCGCTATCCGGTCGGCGTGCCGTTCTTTCTCTCGCCACAGACGGCCGAGGTGATCCGCGAGGCCCTGCGCATCGCCCGGCTCTCCAACGATGCCTTCGACGTCACCGTGGGGCCCGCGGTCAACCTGTGGGGCTTCGGCCCCGACGGGCGCCCGGACCGGGTGCCCGACCCGGACGCGCTCGCCGCGGCGTTGGCGCGGATCGACATTCATGCCCTCGAGCTCGACGGCGATACCCTGACCAAGCGCAAGCCGGTGTACGTCGACCTGTCGGCGATCGCCAAGGGCTATGGCACCGACCAGGTCGCCGACTACCTGGAGCAGCAGGGCATCGACAGCTATCTGGTCGAGGTCGGGGGCGAGATCCGCACCCGCGGGCACAAGCCGGAAGGCAGCGAATGGCGAATCGCCGTCGAGAAGCCGGTCTCCCGCGAGCGCAGCGTGCAGCGGATCATCGACCTGGGGACCTCGGCGGTGGCCACGTCCGGCGATTATCGCAACTACTTCGAGCAGGACGGGGTGCGCTACTCGCATACCATCGACCCGCGGACCGGGCGGCCGATCACCAATCACGTCGCCTCGGTGACGGTGATCAGCGAGCGCTGTGCCACGGCGGATGCGCTGGCCACGGCGCTGACGGTGATGGGCGAGCGGGCGGCGCTGGATCTGGCCGAACGGGAAAACCTGGCGGTCTACTTGATTGTCAGAACGGATGAGGGTTTTGACATTCGCATGAGCTCGGCCTTCGCGCCCTATCTCGAAGGGGCGACGACGGCCGGCAAGGAGGAGTGAGATGACGACCTGGTTACTGGTACTGGGGGCCATGCTGCTGCTGGTGGCCGCGATGTCGGTAGGGGTGCTGCTCGGCCGCAAGCCGATCAGCGGCTCCTGCGGCGGGCTCAATAACCTCGGGCTCAAGGAAGGCTGCGATATCTGCGGCGGCAAGGACGAGGTCTGCGAGGAGGAGAATCGCAAGCGCCGGAGCGATGTCCGCCGCCAGGCCGACGAGCAGCGTGGCCTGGACCTGGGGTACGACGCGACCCGCCGGTGAGCGACGCCGGCTCGTCGGGCGGCGAGCCGGTGAGTCATTTGTCAGAACCAACGAGGAGACGCGAGAGCTGATGGCAGTCCATAACTACGATGTGGTGGTGATCGGTACCGGGCCGGCTGGAGAGAGTGCGGCGATCAATGCGGCCAAGCACGGCAAGCGGGTGGCCATCATCGAGAAGCAGCCGGCCGTGGGCGGCAACTGCACGCACTGGGGCACGATTCCGTCCAAGGCGCTGCGCCATCAGGTCAAGCAGATCATGCAGTTCAACACCAACCGCATGTTCCGCGACATCGGCGAGCCTCGCTGGTTCTCGTTTCCCCGGGTGCTGGAGCGCTCGCGGGTCACCATCGATCAGCAGGTGGAGATGCGCACCAACTTTTACTCCCGCAACCGCATCGACCTGTTCTTCGGTCTGGCCCGCTTCAAGGATGAGCACACCGTGGTGGTGCGCGACAACCATGAGGGCGCCGAGGAGCTCTGCGCCCAGAAGATCGTCGTCGCCACCGGCTCGCGGCCCTATCGGCCGGGGGATGTCAACTTTCGGCATCCGCGCATCTACTGCTCGGACACCATCCTGGGGCTCTCGCACACGCCGCGCACGCTGATCATCTACGGGGCCGGGGTGATCGGTTCGGAATATGCCTCGATCTTCTCCGGGCTGGGGGTCAAGGTCGACCTGATCGACACGCGTGATCGTCTGCTGTCGTTTCTCGACGACGAGATCAGCGACGCGCTGTCGTACCATCTGCGCCAGCATGGCGTACTGGTCCGCCACAACGAGGAGTACGAGCGGGTCGAGGGCGACGAGTCCGGCGTGGTGGTGCACCTGAAGTCGGGCAAGAAGCTGCGTGCCGATGCCTTCCTGTGGGCCAACGGACGTACCGGCAACACCGACGAACTGGGCCTGGAGACCATCGGCCTGGAAGCCAATGGCCGCGGGCAGCTGACCGTCGACGACCATTACCGCACGGCGATCCCGCACATCTATGCCGTGGGTGACGTGATCGGCTGGCCGAGCCTGGCCAGCGCCGCCTACGACCAGGGGCGCAGCGCCAGCGACGAGTTCCTCGACGAGCCGTTTCGCTTCGTCACCGAGATCCCCACCGGGATCTACACGATTCCCGAGATCAGCTCGGTGGGGCGCACCGAGAGCGAGCTCACCGAGGCGAAGGTGCCCTACGAGGTGGCCCAGGCCTTCTTCAAGGATACCGCCCGTGCCCAGATCACCGGCGATACCGTGGGCATGCTGAAGATTCTCTTCCATCGCGAGACACTGGAGATCCTGGGCATCCACTGCTTCGGCGACCAGGCCTCCGAGATCGTTCACATCGGCCAGGCGATCATGCAGCAGCCGGGCGAGGCCAACAGCCTCAAGTACTTCATCAATACCACCTTCAACTATCCCACCATGGCGGAAGCCTACCGGGTGGCCGCCCAGAACGGGCTCAATCGCCTGTTCTGAGCCGCAGGCCGTTTTCGGGCAAAGCGTCGAGCCCGCCGTCGTGCGGGCTTTCATGTTCATCTCATCGCGACAGGAGGTCAGGATGCGCAAGGAACGTGACCCGCAGAGCAGTGACTGGATCTTCACCATCGGCCACGAGGAGCTGGTGATCCACCGGCGCTACGAGGTCCTGAGCATCATCAACGATGCCATGCTGGGGATCTGGTTCACCGTCGGCAGCATCTGCTTCTTCTACGAAGGGACGCTCAAGACGCTGGGCGTCTGGCTGTTCGTGATCGGCAGTGTCCAGCTGCTGATTCGTCCCATGATCCGCCTGCATCGCTACGTATACTTCAAGCGGATGCCCGATACCGACCAGGACTACTGACCGCCGCTTACCGGCTGCGGTAACGGTAGACGCGCAGGCTGGGCAGGAAGACGTCGTCCTCGAGGCGCTCGTCGCTGCGCCTGGCCCGGGTCCGGCCTTCCGGCGGGCGGGGCAGCGGCGTGTTGTGGCGTGGCAGCCGGGCGTCCGGGGTCGGGATGAACAGCGGCAGGGGCAGGTTCATGGCGCGCCGCTCGCGACCGTCGGCGAGCGGCTCGGCGAAGAACAGGTTGGCGCGCATCACCGGCGCCTGCTTCTGTACCTGGGCCAGTGGTTCGCTCGACGGCAGCCCGGCGAGCCGCTCCAGCTGGATGCGGATATGCGGTGCTTCGCTGTCCATCGTCAGCAGCCGTTGCTCGGCCTCGCGCACGCTGAGCCGCTTGATCGAGCGGCCGCTCGAGTACCAGGCCAGGCGCACCCGGGACAGCGGGGCGTCGGCGACGGGGATGTGCCGCCAGCACTGCTTGAGATGCAGGCGGGCCAGCCCCTGGCCGCGCAGGTGCTGGTGCAGGGCCGGGTGGCGGAAGGGCAGCACGGCCTTGGCCTCGGGAATCAGCCCGGCGGCCTGGTCGCGGATCTCGGCCAGCGTGGCGGCGAACGCGCTCTTGCGGCGGTTGACCTCGCCCACGGCGTCGAGCAGCGCGTCATCGGCGGCGATCAGGCCCACGTAGCTGCGCGTGACCCGGCCATCCTGGCCGTCGTGATACCAGAAGTCGAAGAGGGCACCCTGCAGCCAGTCGCGATCCGGTGTCGGCGTCTCCAGCGCCCAGGCCTCGCGAGGCGCGTCGGCGTAGATGTCGAGCAGCCGGTGAGTGGCGTCGATCAACGCATCGAAGGCGACTTCGAGTTCGGCCATCAGCCGGTACTGGGCTTCCATCGGCGGCTCCTTTTTATACCGTTATCTTGATGTGCCCAGAATAGCCATTGGGCCAGCAGCTGTCACGCCGCCCGTCGGCATGGCGAGCGGGCGGCGAGCCGTCTATCAGGATTCGACGAGTTCCCGAGGATCACGGCCGATCGGGTGGGGCTCCCGGCGTGCCTTGGCCAGCTCGATCTGGCGCTGGCGCTCGGCGGCGCGTGCCCGGGTCTTCTCCGAGAGCGAATCCCAGCAGTGCGGGCAGCTCACGCCGGGTTCGTACTTCTCGGACGCCCGGTCGGCCTCGGAGATGGGGCGGCGGCAGGCATGACACTGGTCGTATTCGCCCTCGCTGAGATCGTGCCGAACGGTCACGCGGTTGTCGAAGACGAAGCAGTCGCCCCGCCACAGTGACTGTTCTTCGGGGACTTTCTCGAGATAGTTGAGGATGCCGCCCTTGAGGTGGTAGACCTTTTCGAATCCGGCGTCGAGCATGAAGCTCGAGGCCTTCTCGCAGCGAATGCCGCCGGTGCAGAACATGGCCACCTTCTTGTGGCGGCTGGGGTCGTAGTGCGCCTTGACGTACTCGGGGAACTCGCGGAACGACTTGGTTCGCGGGTCGACGGCGCCCTCGAAGCTGCCGATTTCCACCTCGTAGTCGTTGCGGGTGTCGATCACCAGCACCTCGGGGTCACTGATCACGTCGTTCCAGCGTTCGGGATCGACGTAGGTGCCCACCTGGCGGCTGGGATCGACGCCGGGCACGCCGAGGGTGACGATCTCGCGCTTGAGCTTGACCTTGGTGCGATAGAAGGGGTGCGCCTCGCAGTAGGACTCCTTGTGGTCGAGCCCGGCCAGGCGCGGGTCCGCCTTGAGCCAGGCGAGCAGGGCGTCGATGCCCTCGCGAGGGGCGGAGACGGTGCCGTTGATGCCTTCCTCGGCAAGCAGCAGCGTCCCCTTGACGTCGTTGGCCTTCATTACCGCGAGCAGCGGCTCGCGCAGTTCCTGGTAATCGGTGAGCGTGACGAACTTGTACATCGCCGCCACGACGATGGAATCACTCATGCAGAAGCTCCAGTCAGTCGTCCGCGTAAAGGACGGTCCGGATGGGTAACAGGGGCGGTGGACACCGCGCGGCAATATTCTACGGCAAACGGCCGAGGCGTGCAGCGCGGCGGGGTGTCGCTGGGGCAGGACGGGCGATGCCGGAGCCGTCGCCCGCCAGGAAACGGAAGACGGTCGATCAGCGGTCGCGATAGCGCCGGGTCAGGTCGCCGTAGGCATCGATGCGCCGGTCGCGCAGGTAGGGCCACATGCGGCGGACATTCTCGCTGCCGCGCATGTCGAGTTCGACCAGCAGGTTCTCGGGCTCGTCGCCGGCATGGGCCAGCAGCTCGCCCTGGGGACCGCAGATGAAGCTGCCGCCCCAGAAGTCGATGCCGGGCGTGACCTCGCTGTGGTCGGCCTCGTGACCGACCCGGTTGGCGACCAGCACCGGCAGGCCGTTGGCCACGCCGTGGGCGCGCTGGATCAGCGTCCAGGCGTCCTTCTGGCGGCCTTTCTCCGGCAAGTCGTCGGGCGGATGCCAGCCGATGGCGGTCGGGTAGAGCAGCAGCTCGGCACCGGCCAGTGCCATCAGGCGTGCCGCTTCCGGATACCACTGATCCCAGCACACCAGCACGCCGAGGCGGCCCACCGAGGTGTCGATGGGCTCGAAGCCCTGGCCGGCATCGGCGTCGCCGGGGGTGAAGTAGAACTTCTCGTAGAAGCCCGGGTCGTCGGGGATGTGCATCTTGCGGTAGTGGCCGACCCGGCCGCGGGCCCGGTCCAGCACCACGGCGGTGTTGTGGTAGATCCCGGCGGCACGCCGCTCGAAGATCGAGCCGACCAGCACGATGTCCAGCTCCCGGGCCAGCTCGGCCAGGCGCGTGGCGGTGGGGCCGTCCAGGGGCTCGGCCAGGTCGAACAGGTCCGGGTCCTCGTGCTGGCAGAAGTAGTGCGTGGCGTGCAGCTCCTGCAGCAGCACCAGCTCGGCGCCCCGGGCGGCCAGGTCGCGAATGCCGTCCTCGCTGGCGGCCAGGCTGCGTGCCTTGTCGGGCCAGGCGGCCTGCTGGACCAGGCCGACCTTGAGGGTCTCTTGCATCTCAACGCTCCTCTTCAAGTGGCGTCGCGTCGGCGGCGCTCAGGCTGCCTTGCGGTAACTGCATGGTCAGGCAGTGTAGGCTGCCATGCTGGCGAATCACACTGCGGCAGTCGATGGGCACGATGTCCCGGTCGGGGAAGGCCTCGGCCAGCGCGGCCAGTGCCCGGGCATCGGCCGGATCGGCGTAGGTGGGCACCAGCACGGCCCCATCGAGAATCAGGAAGTTGGCATAGGTCGCCGGCAGCCGGTGGCCGTCGTCCGGATCGAAGCAGGGCCGCGGCCAGGGCAGCGGCACCAGTCGGTAGGGCGAGCCGTCGCGCCGGCGCAATGCCTGAAGTTCGCGTTCCATCGCCTGCAGTGCGCCGTGGTGCGGATCCTGCGGGTCGTCGCAGCGCACATAGGCGATGGTCCGGGCGTCGCAGAAGCGCGCCAGGGTGTCGATGTGGCTGTCGGTATCGTCGCCCTCGAGATGGCCGTGACGCAGCCAGAGCACCCGGTCGATGCCGAAGTCCTCGTGCAGGCGCGCCTCGACTGCTGCCCGATCGAGCGTCGGGTTGCGGTTGGGGTTGAGCAGGCAGGCCTCGGTGGTCAGCAGCGTGCCTTCGCCGTCGGTCTCGATGGCACCGCCCTCGAGCACCAGGTCGCGGGATTCCACCGGAACGGCGAAACAGCCGGTCTCGGCCAGGCGGCGGGTCAGGGCGTCGTCACGCGCGGCGGGGAACTTGCCGCCCCAGCCGGTGAAACGGTAGTCCAGCAGTACCACGCGACCGTCGCGCTCGACGGCGATGGGGCCGTGATCGCGGGCCCAGGTGTCGTCGCTGGGGGCCACGGCGAAACGCAGGCGAGCGGCGGCCACGCCGAGGTGCGCGAAGCGCGTCGTCAGGCGTTCCCGGGTGGCGGTGTCGGCCACCGTGATCAGCACGGCCTGATGGCGGGCGATGGCCACCGTGATGGCTTCCAGCGTCGCCTCGATGCACGCCAGCAGGGGCGCCCAGTCGCTCTCGGCGGTGGGCCAGGTAAGCTGAATGGCATCCTGCGGGTGCCATTCGGGGAACAGACGCTGCGTCATGGTGTCTCCTGAAGCCGAGAACGCGCCCCGGGGGCGGGCGGCGGCATTGTAGATCGCGCCGTGTGCGTTGCAAGCCTTTCGTCGCGTCGGGGCTCGATGCGTCGGCGCCGAAAAAACCGTACCATGGGTCGCCTGTCGACAAGGAACCGAAGTTGATGCTGGATCGCCTACCTTTTCTGATCGGATTGCGCTATGTGCGCGCCAAGCGCCGCAATCACTTCATCTCGTTCATCTCGCTGACCTCGATGCTGGGCCTGACGCTGGGCGTGGCGGTGCTGATCCTGGTGCTGTCGGTGATGAACGGCTTCGACCACGAGCTGCGTACCCGGGTGCTGGGCATGGTGCCTCACACACGCATCGAGAAGCCCGCCGGGATGAGCGACTGGAAGCCGCTCGCCGAGCGGCTGACCCGACGCAAGCATGTCGTCGCGGCGGCCCCCTACGTGGAACAGCAGGGCATGCTGGCGGCCGGCGGCAACACCCAGGGCGCGCTGGTATGGGGCATCCAGCCCGACTACGAGAAGCGCGTGTCGATCATCGACCAGCACATGCAGCAGGGCAGCCTCGATGACCTCAAACCCGGCGAATGGCACGTCGTGCTCGGCGATCTGCTGGCACGCAACCTGGGCGTGGGGGTCGGCGATCGGGTGACACTGCTGGTGCCCGAGGCCTCGATCACCCCGGGGGGGGTCTTCCCGCGCATGAAGCGCTTCACGGTCAGCGGCATCTTCAAGGTCGGCGCCGACCTCGATGCGCGTCTGGCCTATGCCAACATCCAGGACATGCAGAAGCTGGCACGCATGGGCGACAACGTCGGCGGGCTGCGGCTCGAGCTCGACGACCTGTTCCTGGCGGGCAGCGTCACCCAGTCGATCCTCAACGAGCTGGGCTACGGCTATCGCGGCATGGACTGGACCTACACCCACGGCAACCTGTTCCAGGCGATCCAGATGGAGAAGCGCATGATCGGGCTGCTGCTGATGGTGATCGTCGCCGTGGCGGCCTTCAACATCGTCTCGACGCTGGTGATGGTGGTGACCGACAAGCACGCCGACATCGCCATCCTGCGCACCATCGGCGCCACGCCGCGCACCATCATGGGCATCTTCATCGTCCAGGGGCTGGCCATCGGCCTGATCGGCATCCTCATCGGCGTGGGGCTGGGCATCGCCCTGGCGCTGTCGGTGTCCGACATCATCAGCTGGTTCGAGTCGGTCACCGGCATCCAGTTCCTGGACCCCAACGTCTACTTCATCAGCTACCTGCCCTCGCGGCTCGAGTGGAGCGACGTGGGCCTCATCGTCGCCACGGCCTTCGGGCTGAGCTTCCTGTCGACGCTGTATCCCGCCTGGCGGGCGTCACGCGTGCAACCCGCGGAGGTCCTGCGCTATGAGTGATCCGGTTTCTTCCGTCGCCACACCCGACACGGCGGAGCGCGAGGTCATGCTGGCCTGCGAGGGGCTGACCAAGGTCTACCGCGAGGGGCCCCAGGACGTCACCGTGCTCAACGGGCTCGACCTGTCGGTGCGCGCCGGCGAGCGTGTCGCCGTGGTGGGCAGTTCCGGCTCCGGCAAGACCACGCTGCTCAACCTGCTGGGCGGGCTCGACCGGCCCACCGCAGGCACGGTGCGGGTCGCCGGCCAGTCGCTGGCCGAGCTGGGCGAGGCGGCCCTGGGGCGTTTCCGCAACCGGCATATCGGCTTCGTCTACCAGTTTCACCACCTGCTGGCCGAGTTCACCGCCTGCGAGAACGTGGCCCTGCCGTTGATGATCCGGGGCTGGAAACGTCGCGAGGCCCAGCAGCGGGCCGCCGACATCCTCGAGCGGGTCGGCATGGCGCCACGCGCCGATCACAAGCCCGGCGAACTTTCCGGCGGCGAACGCCAGCGGGTGGCGATCGCCCGGGCGCTGATCACCGATCCGAGCCTGATGCTGATGGACGAGCCTACCGGCAACCTCGACCAGACCACCGCGGCGAGCATCCTCGGTCTGATGGATGAGCTGGCGGCGACGGCGGCCTGCGCCTTCGTGGTGGTGACTCACGACCCGGGGCTGGCCGCCCATCAGGATCGGGTGCTGCACCTTGATCTGGGCCACCTGACCGAGACCTGACGGAGGCGGGCCGCGACGGGGCGCCAGAGTCTCAGGCGGAAGGCGGTCGTCCGGCGTGGGCCGTCCGGGCCCGCCGCCGGCGGCGCTGGCGACGCCGCCAGCTGCGCGCCACGTGCCAGCGCCAGATCAGGCGGATAGCCACGTTGGCCACCACCCCGGTGACCACCGCGGCGACCAGCGAGCCGAGCAGCAGCGGCGGCAGGATCTCGGCCATCTTGGCGGCGATCCAGTGAGTGCTGAACTGGTCGGGAGCGGGGCGTGCCGGGGTGTTCAGAAGCCAGGCACCCAGCCGATAGTTGCCGTAGAAGATCAGCGGCATGGTCAGCGGGTTGGTCAGCCAGACCAGCCCGACCGACAGCGGCAGGTTGCAGCGCAGCAGCCAGGCGCCGGCGGCGGCGACCACCATCTGGAAGGGCATCGGCAGCAGGGCGCAGAACAGGCCGACCATGAAGGCATTGCCCACCGAGCGGCGGGTCAGCATCCACAGCGTGGCGTTGCCGATCAGGTGGCTCATGAAACGCAGCGAGCGATTGCGCTGCAGGGTTTCCGGGTGAGGCATGTAGCGCTGGAGAAGACGGCGCGGCATGGTATCGCTCGCTGTATCGGGTTCGGTCATTATCCATAGTTGGCCCGCCTTCTGCCATGGCCGCGTGTCAGTGAGGAGCGTCGTTCATCGTCTCGTTGCACTTCCCTCGTTTCCCTGGGGCGAGCCTGGCCGCCGGCCTGGCGCTGGCCGCCGTGTCGGGCAGCCTGGCGGGCTGGCTGGCGCTTCCCGGGCTGCCGGAGTTGCTGGCGCTCGCCGTGCTGCTCGCCCTGTCGGCGGGCCGCTACCGGCTGGTTGTGCTGTTGCTGGTGATGGCCCTGACGGCACTGGCGATCGGCGAGGCGCGACAAGCGCAGCTGCCCGAGGGGCTGTCGCGCCAGGACCTGCGGGTGAAGGCCACCGTCACCCGGTGGCAGCGCGACGGGTCGCTGGCCCGGCTGCGCCTGGCCGTCGCGGACTGCCGGCCGCTGGCGGCGGTACGCCCGGCCTGCCGGGACCTCGGGCGGGTGCGGGTCAGCTGGTACGATCCGCCGCCGCTGGCGACGGGCGACGTCTGGTCCCTGACGCTGCGGCTGCGACCGCCGGCCGGCTTCGCCAATCCTCACACCTTCGACTACGGTGCCTGGCTGTGGCGCGAGGGCATCGGCGCCACCGGCTATGTGCGTGATGCGCCACCGCCGCGGCGGCTGGCGGCCGGCAAGCCCGGGCTGCGTGACGCGGCGCTGGCGCACCTGGATCGCCGGATCGACGATCCGCTGACCCGGCGCTGGCTGGGGGCGCTGACCCTGGGGGCTTCCGAGCGGCTGACGGAGGCCGACTGGGCTCTGCTCAATGCCACCGGTACCACGCATGTCATGGTGATCTCGGGGCTGCACGTGGGGCTCGTCGCGACGCTGATGCTGTGGCTGGCGCGCGGGGCGGCCAGGCTGGTCACGCCCGGCCGCTGGCGGCTGGCGGTATGGCCCTGGTGGGCGGCGGCGATGGCCGCGGTGGGCTACGGGGGGCTGGCGGGGCTCGAGCCACCCACGCTGCGCGCCATGATCATGACCCTGGTCGGCCTGTGGGTGGCCAGCGGCCGCCATGCGCCGGGCCCCTGGCAGGGCTGGTGGCTGGCGCTCGCGCTGGTGGTGGCGATCGACCCGCTGTCGCTGTGGCGACCGGGGCTGTGGCTGTCGTTCACCGCCGTGGCGCTGCTCATCCTGGCCTGGCAGGGGCGCCGACGGCCCGCCGGCTGGCGAGGCTGGTGTCTGGCCCTGCTGCGTACCCAGCTGCTGCTGTCACCGCTGATGGCGGCGGCCGTGCTGCTCGCCTTCGGTCGCCTGGCGCCGGCGGCGCCCCTGGTCAACCTGCTGATCGTGCCGCTGGTCGGCAGCCTGCTGGTGCCCCTGGGGCTGGCCGGCTGGGCGGCGGCGCCCGTGCCGCCGCTGGCGTCGCTGTGCTGGCAGGGCTTCGCCTGGCTGGCCCATGGGCTGCAGGCCGCCCTGGCGGCGATGGCCGACACCGTTCCGCTGTGGGAGCCACCGGGCTGGGCGATCTGGCCGACGGCGCTGGCGCTGATTCTGGTCACGCTGCTCTGGGCGCTGCCGGGGGTCACGGCGGCGCCCCGCTGGCTGGGCAGCCTGACGCTGGCCGTGCTGGTCGTGACGCTCACCCCGCCCGACATGGCGAAGGGCCAGTTGCGCCTGCGGGTGCAGGATGTCGGCCAGGGGCAGCTGGTCGAGCTGCGCACGGCCCATCATCGGCTGCTCTATGATACCGGGCCACGCTTTCGTTCCGGCTTCATGCCGTTGTCCACCCTCTGGCCGGCGGGGCAGCAGTTCGATGCCGTGATCGTCAGCCACGGGGATCGCGACCATGCCGGCGGCGTCCCCGCGCTGGTGGCCCAGCATGAGGTCGCGCGCTGGTACTCGCCGCTGGCGGACCGGCCGTCGGCCGCTGGCGGGGAGGCTGATCGTCAGCCCTGTCGGGCCGGGCGTGGATGGCGCTGGGATGGTGTGCGCTTCCGGTTCCTGTGGCCGCGCGGGACGCCCCCCGACAGGCCCCGCAACGACCGCTCCTGCGTGCTGCTGGTGACGGCGGCCAACGGCGAGCGGGCCCTGATCAGCGGCGATGCCACCACGGCCGTCGAGGCACGCCTGCTGGATGCCGTGCCCGAGGGCGTGACGGTGTTGGTGGCCGGGCATCACGGCAGTGCCACCAGTTCGTCGTCGGCCTGGGTGGCGGCGACCCGGCCGCGACAGGTCGTGTTCAGCGCCGGGCGGGACAATCCCCACGGCCACCCCCGGCCCACGGTGGTGAGACGCTACCGGCGCGCCGGCAGCTGCCTGTGGAACACGGCGCTGGATGGCGCGGTGACCCTGTGGCTGGGCGGCGCGCACGCGCCGGCGCTGGCCGTCCGGCGAGCCCTGCCGGGCGGGGTCGAGAGTGTCGAAGGGGGCTGCCATACGGTAGAATCGCCGCACTGAAATCGGCGTTGCCTTCACGAATCGGGAGACGGGACGCAATGAACGTTTACGACACCCTGGTGGCCGGCGGGGTCCTGATGATTCCCATCCTCGGCTGTTCGCTGCTGGCGACGATGATCATCATCGAGCGGCTGTGGAGCCTGCGGGCCTCGCGCATCGCGCCGCCGAGCCTGGCCGAGGAGGTCTGCGAGCTGATCCAGCAGGGGCAGGTCAACCTGTTCTGGCTGGAAAGCCACTCGCCGCTGGGCGGTGTGCTGGCGGCCGGGCTGCGCAATGCCCGGCTGGGCCAGGACGCCGTGCGTGCGCGCCTGCAGGAGGCGGCCACGGCGGTGATCCATGACATGGAACGCTTTCTCAGCCCGCTGGGCACCATCGCCTCGATCACGCCGCTGATCGGCCTGCTGGGGACCGTGGTGGGCATGATCCAGGTCTTCGCGGTGATCGTCGGCGCCGAGGGCGCGCAGCGGACCAGCGAACTGGCCGGCGGCATCTCCCAGGCGCTGGTGACCACGGCGGCGGGGCTGGCGGTGGCGATCCCGGCGCTGATGTTCCATCGCTACTTCCAGCGCCGCGTCGAGGCGATCACCGTGCGCATGGAGGAACAGGCCGGACGCATGGTCGAGTTCCTCGCCCATCATTCGGGGGATCTGACCCTGGCGGAGCGCCATGAGCCGCGGGGCGAGCGGGCATGAAGTTTCCGCGCCGCCAGCGTGACCCGGTGGAGGTCAACCTGACGCCGCTGATCGACGTGGTGTTCCTGCTGTTGATCTTCTTCATGGTCTCGACCACCTTCGCCCCCCGTCAGGCGCTGGAGCTGAGCCTGCCCGCCGGCGATCACGCCACGCGGGTCGAGTCGAGCCCGGTGACCCTGGTGGTCACGCGGGACGGCACCTATCGGCTCGATGCCCAGGCGCTGGCCACGCGGCAGGCCCTGGATCGCGCCCTGGCACAGCATGCCGACGCCGCCCGCGAGCACGGCCTGGTCATCGAGGCCGACGGCCGGGCGACGCATGCCGCCGTGGTGGCGGCACTCGACCAGGCGGCGGCGCTGAACATTCGGCAGGTACGCATCGCCACGCGGCCGTCGGCCGCCTCGCAACCGCAAACGGAGACGCCGTGACACAACCCGACAGCCTGACCCTTTACCGGCGCCTGCTGGGCTATGTGAAGCCGCACTGGCGGCAGTTCGCCGTCGCCGTGCTGGGCTATGCCATCTACGCGGCCTCCAGCACGGCGCTGGCCGAAATGATGAAGCGGCTGATCGACGGCATTCGCGATCCGGATGCCGCCTTCCGGCTGTACCTGCCGCTGTTCGTGGTCGTCATGTTCGCGGCGCGCGGTCTGGGCACCTTCCTGGGCACCTATTTCATGAGCGGTGTGGCACGCAACGTGGTGCACGCCCTGCGCTGCAACGTGTTCAATCACATGCTGCATCTGCCGGGGTCCTTCTTCGACGCCCACTCCAGTGGGCACCTGATCTCGCGGGTGACCTACCACGTCGAGCAGGTCACCGGCGCGGCGAGCAACGCCATCACCGTGATCCTGCGCGAGGGGCTGTTCGTCATCGGGTTGATCCTCTATCTGCTGTGGACCAACTGGATGCTGACCCTGCTGTTTCTCGCCGTGACGCCGCTGATCGGCGGTGTGGTGCGCTACGCCAGCAAGCGCTTCCGGCAGATCTCGCGGCGTATCCAGAACTCCATGGGCGATGTCACCCATGTCGCCTCCGAGGCGCTGACCGGCTACAAGGTGGTGCGCACCCACGGGGCGGAAGACTACGAGAAGCGCCGCTTCGCCGCGGCCAGTGCCTATAACCGCGACCAGAGCATGAAGGAAGCGCTGACCAAGGCGGTCAGCACGCCGGTGATCCAGCTGTCGGTGGCCATCTCGCTGGCGGGACTGGTGTGGCTGGCCATGGCGCCCGAGCTGATGGAGGACATGACGCCGGGCGAGTTCGTGGCCTTCATCACCGCCGCCTCGCTGATGGCCAAGCCCATCAAGTCGCTGACCGATGTCAACTCGGTGATCCAGAAGGGCCTGGCCGCCTCCGACGAGCTGTTCCGCCTGCTCGAGGAGCCCGCCGAGATCGATGCGGGCTATCGCGACCCCGAGGGCGTGCGCGGCGAGGTGCGCTTCGAGGGGGTACGCTTCGCCTATGGCGGCGATCAGCCCGAGGTGCTCAAGGGCATCGACCTGGCGGTGGCTCCCGGCGAGATGATCGCCATCGTCGGTCGCTCGGGCAGTGGCAAGTCGACCCTGGTCAACCTGCTGCCGCGCTTCTATCGCCCCACCCGGGGGCGAGTGACCCTGGACGGCGTGTCGCTCGACGAGTACCGCCTGTCGCCGCTGCGCCGCCAGATCGCGCTGGTCTCCCAGCAGGTGACCCTGTTCAACACCACGGTGGCCGACAACATCGCCTACGGCGTGCCCGACGCCGATCGCGAGGCCGTCGCCGCGGCGGCCCGCGCGGCCTACGCCGACGGTTTCATCAGCCGCCTGCCGCAGGGCTACGACACCGTGATCGGCGACAACGGGGTGATGCTCTCGGGGGGCCAGCGCCAGCGCCTGGCGATCGCCCGGGCGATCTTCAAGAATGCTCCGCTGCTGGTGCTCGACGAGGCCACCTCGGCCCTGGACACCGAGTCGGAACGCTACATTCAACAGGCGCTGGAAACGGTCTGCCGTGGACGGACCACCTTCGTCATCGCCCATCGGCTGTCGACCATCGAACGCGCCGACCGCATCCTGGTGATGGAGCAGGGCGAGATTGTCGAGAGCGGCACCCACGGCGAGCTGCTCGAGCGGGATGGGGCCTACGCGGCCCTCCACCGCCTGCAGTTCCAGGAGGTGACGGCATGAGTCGCTGGGTGGATGCCTGGCACCGCGACGCCGGCTGGCTGCAGGCGCTGCGTCCGCTGGCCTGGCTGTACCGCCGCGGTGTCGAGGCGCGCCAGCGGGCCTATGCCGCCGGGCGGTACACGGTGTGGCGCTCGCCGGTGCCGGTGGTGGTGGTCGGCAACCTGACCCTGGGCGGCACCGGCAAGTCGCCGCTGGTCGCCTGGCTGGCGCGCTGGCTGGGCGAGCAGGGCTGGCGGCCGGGCATCGTCTCCCGGGGCTACGGCGGCCAGGCGCCGCGCTACCCGCTCTACGTCAATACCGACAGTGACCCCGCCTTCAGCGGCGACGAGCCGCTGATGCTCGCCCAGCAGACCGGGCGACCGGTGGTGGTCGACCCCGACCGCCCGCGCGGCGCCCGCAAGCTGATCGCCGCCGGTTGCGACATCATCATCGCCGACGACGGCCTACAGCATCTGGCGCTGGGCCGCGACCTCGAGCTGGTGGTGGTCGACGGTACCCTGGGTTTCGGCAACGGCCGCTGCCTGCCCGCCGGCCCGCTGCGCGAGCCGCTGTCGCGGCTGGCCTCGGTGGATGCGGTGATCGTCAACGGCGCGCCGAGCGCCGAGCGCCCGGCCGCCGGTTACGCCATGCGACTCGAGCCGGCACGCTGGCGCCACCTCACGGATGACGCCTGCTATCCCATCGACCGGGTACCGTTCTCCGGGCGGGTGCATGCCATGGCCGGCATCGGCCATCCGGCCCGCTTCTTCGCCACGCTGTCGTCGCTGGGCGTGGCGCATGATGCGCACCCGCTGGCCGACCATCACCGCTACAGCGCCGAGGACCTGCGCTTCGCCGACAACCGTCCGGTGGTGATGACCGCCAAGGATGCGGTGAAATGCCGGCGTTTCGCCAACGAACGCTGCTGGGCGCTGGATGTCGAGGCCGTGCCGGACCCGGCCTTCGTCGACTGGCTGGGCGAGCGTCTGACGACGCTCGCCGCCGAGCGGCACGACACGCTACAACCCGCCACCTGCGAGGTAAACGATGGATAAGGAACTGCTGGCCATGCTGGTCTGCCCGCTGTGTCAGGGCAAGCTGGCCTACGACCGCGAGCATGGTGAACTCAAGTGCCTGTATGACGGCCTGGCCTTCCCGATACGCGACGAGATCCCGGTCATGCTCGAGGAGGAGGCGCGGGTGATGGATGCCGAGGAGAAGCTGGGCGAGCGCCTCGGGCCGGCGCCGGGGCCGAAGGCATGAGCGAGTTCGTGGTGGTGATTCCGGCGCGCTACGCGGCCAGCCGCCTGCCGGGCAAGCCACTGGCCGACATCGCCGGCATGCCGATGGTGGTGCGTGTCTGGCAGCGCGCCTGTCTCAGCGGTGCCGCCCGTGTGGTGGTGGCCAGCGACGATGAACGCGTGTGCCGCGCGGTGGAGGACGCCGGCGGCGAGGCGCTGATGACCCGCGACGATCATCCCTCGGGCACCGATCGGCTGGCCGAGGTGGCGCAGGCGCTCGCGCTGCCTGCCGAGACCATCGTGGTCAACGTCCAGGGGGACGAGCCGCTGCTGCCGCCGGCGTCGATCGCCCAGGTGGCCGCACGGCTGGCCGACGACCCCGAGGCCTCGATCGCCACGCTGGCGGCCCCGATCAGCGACGTCGAGACCCTGCTCAACCCCAATGCCGTCAAGGTGGTGCGCGACGTGCGCGGCCGGGCGCTGTACTTCTCGCGGGCGCCGATCCCCTGGGACCGGGCGCACTTCAGCGCGCGCCCGCAGACCCTGGCCACCGATGCCTGGCTGCGGCATATCGGCCTCTACGCCTATCGGGCGGGCTTTCTCGCCGACTTCGTCACCTGGCTGCCGAGCCCGCTCGAACAGCTCGAGCAGCTCGAGCAGCTGCGCGCCCTGCATCACGGCCATCACATCCAGGTGGCACTGGCCCGCGACGTGCACCCCGCCGGGGTGGACAGTGTCGAGGATCTGGAGCGGGTGCGCCGTCAGGTCGCCGAGCTGGAGGGGGCCCCATGATGCGCGTGCTGTTCGTGTGCCTGGGCAATATCTGCCGCTCGCCGAGCGCCGAGGGCGTGTTCCGCGAGCAGCTGCGCCAGGCGGGGCTGGCCGAGCGGGTCGAGGTCGATTCCTGCGGCATCGGCCACTGGCATGTCGGCAAGGCGCCGGACCGGCGGGCGCAGGCGGCGGCGAGTCAGCGGGGCATCGATCTCTCCGCGCTGCGCGCCCGCATGCTGGAGGCCGAGGATTTCGGGCGCTTCGACTACATCCTGGCCATGGATCACGACAACCTCGTCGCGATCGAGGCGCGCAGCCCCCCGGAGTGCCGGGCACGGATCGATCTCTTCCTGAGCTATGCCGGCCGCCCCGAGGAGGCCGTGCCCGATCCCTATTTCGGCGGCGATGACGGATTCGAGCGGGTGCTCGACCTGATCGAGGCGGCGAGCCGCGGGCTGGTCGATGAGCTTCGGCGGCAGCTGTCGGCATGAAGGTGCGCCGTGAGGTCAATCTGCAGGCGCTGAACACGCTGGGGCTGCCCGCCACGGCGGAGCACCTGACCCGGGTGGCGTCGGTCGATGAGGCGCGCGGGGCCCTGGCCTGGGCCGAGGCGCGGGGTTGCCCGTTGACGGTGATCGGGGGCGGCAGCAATCTGGTGCTCCGCCCCTGGCTGCCGGGGCTGGTGGTGGTGCCGAGCGGCACGGACTGGCATCTCGAGCCGCTGGCCGGCGATGACGTCCGCGTGCAGGTGGCGGCCGGCGTGAACTGGCACCGGCTGGTCGTGACGCTGGCCGAGCAGGGGCTTTGGGGTACCGAGAACCTGGCCTTGATCCCCGGGCTGGCGGGGGCGGCGCCCATCCAGAACATCGGCGCCTACGGCGTCGAGCTGGCGGAGGTGCTCGAGGCGGTGCACCTGATCGAGCGCGACACCCTCGAGGCGCGCGTGCTGACCCGCGAGGAGTGCGCCTTCGGCTATCGAGACAGCGTCTTCAAGCAGGCCCTGGCCGGGCGAGTGATCATCACGCGACTGGTGCTGCGGGTGTCGCGGCGCCCGCGGCCGCGGCTCGACTACGGCGATCTTGCCGCGCGCGTTCCCGCCTCCCCCTCCGCCGACGATGTCGTCGCCGCCGTCAGCGCGGTGCGGCGCGAGAAACTGCCGGATCCGGCGGTGCTCGGCAATGCCGGCAGCTTCTTCACCAACCCGGTCATCGACGCGGCGAGGGCGCAGCGGCTGCTGGACGAGTGGCCCGGCATGCCGCACTTCCCGCTGGCCGATGGCCGCGTCAAGCTTGCCGCCGGCTGGCTGATCGATCGCTGCGGTCTCAAGGGACTGCGCGATGGCCACGTCGGCGTGCACGACCGGCAGGCTCTGGTACTGGTGCATCACGGGGGCGGGAGCGCCGCGGAGCTGCTGGCGCTCGCCGAGCGGGTGGCGGCGACGGTGGAGGCGCGTTTCGGCGTGCGCCTGACGCGCGAGCCGCGGGTACTGGGCGAGGCGGCGCCGGGGTGAGGTGTCGCCCGGCAGGATGACTGCGTAGTCGATTCGGTTCTCGAGAACGCAAGGGCTGCGCAATGCAGAAGGGCCCGTCGGCAAAACCGACGGGCCCTTCGCGTATTCTGGTGGCTACGCCCTGATTCGAACAGGGGACCCCATCATTATGAGTGATGTGCTCTAACCAGCTGAGCTACGTAGCCGTTCAACGAGGGCGAATAATACGCCCAAGCTTCTGAGCTGTCAAGAAATATCGCCCTGGCAAGGGCTTATACGTTGAAACGGAAGTGGATGACATCGCCATCGGCGACGATGTAGTCCTTGCCTTCCAGGCGCCACTTGCCGGCTTCCTTGGCGCCGGATTCGCCGCCGAGGGAGACGAAGTCGTCATAGGCGACCACTTCGGCGCGGATGAAGCCCTTCTCGAAGTCGGTGTGGATGACCCCGGCCGCCTGCGGGGCGGTGGCGCCGACCCTGACCGTCCAGGCGCGGACCTCCTTGACCCCCGCGGTGAAGTAGGTCTGCAGGCCGAGCAGGCGGTAGCCGGCGCGAATCACCCGGTCGAGCCCCGGCTCCTCCATGCCCATCTCGTCGAGGAACATCGCCCGTTCCTCGTCCTCCAGCTCGGCGATTTCGGCCTCCAGCTGGTTGCAGACCGGCACCACCACGGCGCCTTCCTCGGCGGCGATCTCGTGAACCGTGTCGAGGTGCGGGTTGTTCTCGAAGCCGTCCTCGTTGACGTTGGCGATGTACATGGTTGGCTTGAGCGTCAGGAAGCCGTAGCTCTTGAGCTGGCGCTTCTCGTCATCGGACAGGCCGACGCTGCGCAGCGGCAGCCCCTCGGCCAGGTGCGGCTGGATGCGCTCGAGAATCGCCTTGGTGGCGATCGCTTCCTTGTCGCCGCCCTTGACCACTCGGGTCAGGCGCTGGATGGCGCGCTCGACGCTGTCCAGATCGGCCAGCGCCAGCTCCAGGTTGATGGTCTCGATATCGGCCCGCGGGTCGACCTGGTTGGCCACGTGAATGACGTTGTCGTTGTCGAAGCAGCGCACCACATGGGCGATGGCGTCGGTCTCGCGGATGTTGGCGAGGAACTGGTTGCCCAAGCCTTCACCCTTGGAGGCGCCCGCCACCAGACCGGCGATGTCGACGAATTCCATGGTGGTGGGAATGACCTTCTCGGGCTTGACGATCTCGGCGAGCTTGTCGAGCCGCGGATCGGGCATCGGCACGATGCCGGTGTTGGGCTCGATGGTGCAGAAGGGGAAGTTCTCGGCGTCGATGCCGGACTTGGTGAGCGCATTGAAGAGGGTGGACTTGCCGACGTTGGGCAGGCCGACGATGCCGCAGTTGAATCCCATGGGATCTTCCTGGAAAGAGTGTTCGAGGAGTGTGATTGGCCGGTATTCTACGCGACCGGGCTGTAAGCTTTAAGCGTTAAGAACAACCGGCATGGCACTCGCCCCCGGGCGACCGGAAGCTGCCATCGGACTGCATCCGTAGCCCTGAGCTTCAATCTGTCAGGAAAAGCTGGATCTCGGGCCTGGGGAGACGCTCGCCGGCTTGCGGCTTATGGCTGAAAGCTGTGCAGCCGGTTCATGGCTCGGGCCCAGTCGCCGGCGAGGGCGTCGGGCAGGGTGGCGAGGCATTCGTCGATGGCGGCGTCGATGGCCTGACGCTCGGCCTTGCCGGGACGGCCCAGCACGTAGTTGGTGACCTGCCTGGCGTTGCCGGGGTGGCCGATGCCGAGGCGCAGGCGGTGGAAGTCCCTGCAGTTGCCCAGCGCGCTGATGGTGTCGCGCAGGCCGTTGTGGCCGCCGTGGCCGCCGCCGGTCTTGTAGCGGGCGGTGCCGGGGGCGATGTCGAGCTCGTCGTGGGCGACGAGCAGCTCATTGGGCGCGAGCTTGAAGAACTGGCAGAGCGCGGCGACAGCGGCGCCGCTGCGATTCATGAAAGTGGTCGGGTTGAGCAGGTGCACGTCCCGACCGCTGAAGTGGACCTTGGCGTACTGGCCGAGGAACTTCTTCTCCATGCGCAGCGGCGCGTGGCTGTCGCGCGCAATGGCTTCCACCAGCCAGGCGCCCGCATTGTGACGGGTGTCGGCGTACTCGGGGCCGGGATTGCCCAGGCCGATGATCGCTTTCACTTGACTCATGCGGGGCCTTGTCTCGCGGGTGGTTGCCAGGCGTCCGACGTCTTACTCTTCGGACTGGCCTTCTTCGCCTTCGGCGGCTTCCTCGTCGTCGCTGCCTTCACTCGCGGTGCCGCGGGTCGGGCGGGTGATGCTGACCACACCGGCGTCGTGAGACTCGCCGTGGCTCAGCTCGACCAGGGTCACGCCGGCCGGCAGCTTGAGGTCGGACAGGTGCAGGGTTTCGCCCAGGCCCAGGCCGCTGATGTCGACCTCGAGGTACTCCGGCAGGTCCTTCGGCAGGCAGCTGATCTGGACTTCGGTGGCCAGCACGTGGAGGACGCCGCCGTCTTCCTTGATGCCCTTGCACTCTTCCTCGCCCAGCACGTGCAGCGGGACGTTCAGGGTCATGGCGTGGGTGGCGTCGACACGCAGGAAGTCGGCATGGGTGATCAGCGCCTTGTACGGATGGCGCTGCAGGTCACGAATGACGACCTGCTCCTGGGTGCCGTCGACATCGATGGTGATGATCGAGGAGAAGAAGGCTTCCTCTTCAAGCGCCTTGTAGAAGCCCGGCTTGTCGATGGTGATCGGCTGCGGGGCCTTCTCGCCGCCGTAGATGATGGCGGCGACTTGCTGGTTCTCGCGACGCAGGCGGCGGCTCGCACCTTTCCCCAGGTCGGTTCGAACGTTGGCGGTCAGTTGATAGTCGGACATGGTTAACCTCTCGGGGTCGAAATAAGGAAGCGGCATCGCCCGCGACCAGACGATGCCGTTTCCGATCAGCGCCTCACGGCGCACGTTCCGGGGCGAAATGCCCCGATGCAAGCGCTCAGTGGAACATCGCGCTCACGGATTCCTCGTTGCTGACCCGGCGGATGGCCTCGGCGATCAGCCCGGCCACCGACAGCTGGCGAATCTTGCCGCTGCGGCGCGCCGGTTCGGAAAGCGGAATGGTATCGGCCACGACGAGTTCGTCAAGTACCGAGCCGCTGATGTTGTCGACAGCCGGGCCCGACAGGATCGGGTGCGTGGCGTAGGCGACGACGCGACGGGCGCCGTGATCCTTGAGGGCCTCGGCGGCCTTGCACAGGGTGCCGGCGGTATCGACCATGTCGTCGACCACCACGCAGGTGCGGTCGTCGATGTCGCCGATGATGTGCATGACCTGGGCCTGGTTGGCCTGCGGGCGGCGCTTGTCGATGATCGCCAGATCGGCGTTGAGCTGCTTGGCGATGGCGCGGGCCCGCACCACGCCGCCGACGTCCGGCGAGACCACTACCAGATCGTCGTAGTTCTGGCGCTCGATGTCGTCGAGCAGGATCGGCGAGCCGTAGACGTTGTCCACCGGCACGTCGAAGAAGCCCTGGATCTGGTCGGCGTGCAGGTCCATGGTCATCACCCGGTCGACGCCGGCCTTGACCATCATGTCGGCGACCACCTTGGCGGAGATCGGCACGCGGGCGGAGCGCACCCGGCGATCCTGACGGGCGTAGCCGAAGTAGGGCACCACGGCGGTGATCCGGGTGGCGGACGCGCGACGCAGGGCATCCACCATGAAGATCAGTTCCATCAGGTTGTCGTTGGTCGGGGCGCAGGTGGACTGCAGGATGAAGACGTCCTTGCCGCGAACGTTCTCGTTGATCTCGACCGCGATCTCGCCGTCGCTGAACTGGCCGACCGTGGCGTGGCCCAGCCGATTGTCGAGGGCCTCGGCTACCTTGCGGGCGAGTTCGGGATTGGCGTTCCCGGCGAAAACCATCAATTTAGACACGCGCAGCCACCTTTGGAGTCTTGGGGGATCTCAGGAGCGGGATTGTGCGGTCGCGTCCGGAAGGAATGGCTGGGGTACCAGGATTCGAACCTGGGAATGGCGGTACCAGAAACCGCTGCCTTACCACTTGGCTATACCCCAGTAGTCATGACTTCCCGAACTCATCGCGACATCGGGTCACGATCGCAACCACGGCAGCGCCGGCAAGCCGTTCAGAGCAGGCCCAGCGCCCGATGGAGGGGTGAGGTGTCGCAGCCGCGAGCCTTGAAGGCCTGCCAGCCCTCGCCGACACGGGACAGTATCCTATCGGCCTCGGATTCCTGCGTCAAATGGCAGAACACGCAGGCGCCGGTGCCGGTCAGCAGGCTCGGCGCATGTCGCGACAGCCAGTCGAGTGCCTCGCCCACGGCCGGGTAGAGCGCGCGAACGGTCGACTGGCAGTCGTTGCGCCAGGCGATCGGCCCCTCCTGCAATGCGCGCGCTATGGTAATGGGGGGGGTGTCCCGTGTCAATTCGGGGGCCTGGAACACCGCCGGCGTGGACACCGCGACGCCGGGGTGAACGACCACGAACCAGCCGGCGTCGAGGGACACCGGGACGAGGCGTTCGCCGATGCCCTCGGCCCAGGCGGAGCGGCCCCGCACGAAGACCGGCACGTCGGCGCCCAGCGTCAGGCCCAGCCCGGCCAGTGCGTCGAGGTCGAGCCCCAGCCCCCAGAGCCGGTCGAGTCCCAGCAGGGTGGTCGCCGCGTTGGAGCTTCCGCCGCCCAGCCCGCCGCCCATCGGCAGTCGCTTGTCGAGGCGGATGTCGGCGCCGAGGCGACAGCCGCTGGCCTGCTGCAGCAGGGTGGCAGCACGCACCACCAGGTTGTCCGCGTGGGCCACGCCGGGCACGGCCGGCGAAAGGGTGATGCGGCCATCGTCGCGGGGCGTGAAATGCAGGGTATCGCCGGTGTCGAGCAGCTGGAACAGCGTCTGCAGCTCGTGATAGCCGTCGGCGCGGCGCCCGGTGATGTGCAGCAGGCGGTTGAGCTTGGCCGGCGCCGGCAGGCTCAGTGAGGTCATGCGGACTCCGGGTCGGGGTGCCATTCCTTGACCACCAGGGTGGCGCGCAGGCCGGGGAAGGTCATCACCACGCGACTGGGCAGCCACAGGCCGCCGGCACGGGTCCAGTCACGGTAGTCGATGGTCCAGCCGGCCTGGTGCAGCTGCAGGGGAAAGCCCCGGTCGTCGCGGGTCAGGCGGTGCGCGACGATCGGCGCCGGCAGGCCGCGCACCCAGTCGTCGAGCGCCGAGACGGGCAGCGACCAGCCGAGCTGCTGTTCCATCAACCGTTCCGGGGTATCGGCGGTGAAGCGGCCCTTGCCGGTGGTCAGCACGACCCCGTCGGGGCCGCCCTCGAGGACGCTGCGGCCGCTGCCGAAGGGGCCGCTGATCAGCATCCGGTAGCGCGAGGCGCGCTGGACCCAGTCGAGATTGGCGCTGGTGGCGTCGTCGGGCGTGCGCAGACCGACCTTGCCGGCCAGGCGCCAGTGATCAAAGGCTTCCAGTCGGGCCTTCTGGGCCTGCCAGTCACCGCGCTCGCGGGGCTGTTCCGGCGACGGGGCCTGGCTGGCGCAGCCCGCCAGCGTCAGCAGGGCGAGCAGCAGTGTGGGAACGGTAAGAGATCGCATGGGTCACTCCGGTCGGGCATGGGTGGGCGCGAGGGCCGGGATGCGCTGGATCAGCGCCTCGATCCGGGGGCGCGAGTCGAAGCGTTCGAGGGCCTCGGCCACCAGGCGGCGGGCGTCCGCGCGCTGGCCCTGCTGCCACAGCACTTCCGCCAGGTGGGCGGCGATCTCCTGGTCGGGCTGGCGCCGATAGGCCTCGCGCAGGTGGACCAGCGCCTGCTGCGGCCGACCGAGCTTGTACTGCAGCCAGCCCATGCTGTCGATGACCGCCGGGTTGTCGGGCGCGAGGCGGTAGGCCTTCTCGATCAGTGGGCGCGCCTCGTCGAGGCGGTCGGTCTCGTCGAGCAGGGTGTAGCCGAGGGCGTTCAGGGCCGCGGCGTCGTCGGGCTGCTGCGCGAGGATATGGCGCAGGTCCCGCTCCATGCCGGTGATATTGCCCTGCTGATAGCGGCGCATGCCGCGCATGAAGCGCAGTTGGGTGTCGTCGGGGTGACGCGCCAGGGCGCGCTCGAGCAGGGCGTCGGCCTCGGCATCGTGCTGATGCTCGCGCAGCAGCTGGATCTCGATCGCCGCCAGATCGCCATAGGACTCGGGATGACGCAGGCGTTCGACGTGCAGGAAGGTCCGGGCATCGGGCAGCCGGTCGTGCTCGGCCAGCATCTGCGCGGCCCGCCGGCGGGCGTCGAGGAAGCCGTCGCCGGGCGGAACCTGGCGATAGTAGAGCAGGGCGTTGTCCACCTCGCCTTCGGTCTCGGCGATCATGCCCAGCAGAATGAAGGCCGTCGGCGAGGCGTCGTCCTGTTCGATAAGCGGCAGCAGCAGGCGCTTGGCGGGGGCCGGGTAGCCTTCCTCGAGATACAGGCGGGCCAGGGCCAGGCGCAGTTGCGGGGCGTCGGAATGGCGCTCGAGCAGCGTGTCGATGCGCGACTCGGCAGCGTCGACGTTGCCCAGGCGCAGCTGCGCCTGGGCCAGCAGCAGGGTCAGGCGGCTGTCGTCGGGCGCGGCCTCGAGCCCACGGCGGGCGGCATCGCGGGCGGCGGCGTAGCGGTCTTCCTGCAGGGCGAGGCGCGTGCGGGCCAGCCAGAGCCCGGGAAGCGCCGGGTGACGCTCGGCGAGTCGCGACAGGCGCGTCTCGGCGCGCCGGGTGTCGCCCCCGGCGGCCTCCAGCAGGGCCGTGGCCAGCTGCGCCTGCGGCTGGTCGTCGTGCTCGGCAAGGAAGTCCTGCAGGCGCGCGATCAGCGGTGCCGGGGCGGCCTTCTGCTCGATGGCGGTCTCGGCGAAGCCGGTGAGATCCCCCTGGCCGCCGCGCGCCGCCAGGGTCAGGCGCTGATTCAGGCTGTCCAGCCAGTCGCCGCGCTCCATGGCCAGGCCGGCGAGCAGGCGGGCGGGCGCCTCGGCATCCGGCGCCAGCGCCTGCCAGCGGCGCGCGGCCCGTTCGAGCAGCTTGCGGTCGTCGGCGTAGCGGGCGGCGAGGGTGGCGCGTTCGGCCAGGGCGGCGGAATGATAGCGTTGCGCGGCGTCTAGGTAGCCCCGGGTGGCGCGGGCGAAGTCGCCACGCTGGCCGGCCAGCTCGGCGCTGATCAGGGTGGTCAGGCCCGCGGCGTCCAGTCCCGATTCCACGGGCGGGGCCGAGGCCATGGGGTCCGCCGGCGGGGGCGGTGAAAGGGTCTGGCAACCCGCCAGCCAGGTGGCGGTCAGTGTCGTCACAAGCCAGCGTGCGTGCATGCCGTCCTCTATGTCGTGAACCGCTCGTCGCGGGCCTTTCCCGAGGCCCCCGGAACGCCTCCCTGCCGGCAGGGCCGGGCCGAGATGTCAGCATACCGGTTCGCCGGGGGCGGGCAAAGTCGTGGCGGGCCGGGCGGGGGCCGTCTGGGGTTGCGTGTCGCCGGGCGCGTCCCCATGTCGGAGCGTGCTGTGATAGACTGGGGCGCCGAAAACGGCCAGTCACTCAAGGTCATGCCGCATGACCGCGCCGCCAGGTCGTGCCGTGAGCCCGCGTGGCTCCTGCCGTCCGACCCGGGGTGTTCTCGATCGCCTAGGACTCAACGACCCTGACTGCAATGACCCTTCTCGCTCTGGGAATCAATCACAAGACCGCGGACGTGGCGGTACGCGAACAGGTTGCCTTCACGCCCGAGCAGCTGGAAGCCGCCCTGGCGCAGCTCAAGGCATTGCCGGTGGTCGACGAGGCCGCGGTGCTTTCGACCTGCAATCGCACCGAACTCTACTGCGTCATTCAGTCGCAGGGCGAGCGGCCGCTGCTGGAGTGGCTCGGTGGCTTCCACGGCCTGCCGGTCGAATCACTGATGCGCTGTGCCTACCACTACCTCGACGACGCCGCGGCCCGGCATCTGATGCGTGTCGCCTCGGGGCTGGACTCGATGGTGCTGGGCGAGCCGCAGATCCTCGGTCAGATCAAGGATGCCTACCAGCAGGCGCGCCAGGTCAAGGGGCTGGGCGGCGAGCTGGAGCGGCTGTTCCAGCACACCTTCGCGGTGGCCAAGCAGGTGCGCACCGAGACCGGCATCGGCGAGAACCCGGTGTCGGTGGCCTATGCCGCGGTCAGCCTGGCGAGTCGCATCTTCGACGACTTCTCGCGTTCCCGGGCGCTGCTGGTAGGGGCCGGCGAGACCATCGAGCTGGTCGCGCGCCACCTCCATGAAGCGGGCGTGCGGGAGCTGACCGTGGCCAACCGCACCCGCGAACGGGCCGAGCAGCTGGCCGGCGAGTTCGGCGCCGAGGCCATCGCGCTGGGCGAGATCCCGCGCGCCCTGGAGCAGGCCGACATCGTCATCACCTCCACGGCGGCCCCGCTGCCGATTCTCGGCAAGGGCATGGTCGAGCGGGCGCTCAAGGTGCGTCGTCACCGTCCGATCTTCATGGTCGACATCGCCGTGCCGCGGGACATCGAGCCCCAGGTGGGCGAGCTCGACGACGTCTTCCTGTATACCGTCGACAACCTCCACGAGGTGATCGAGGAGAATCGACGGCACCGCCAGGTCGCGGCCCGTCAGGCCGAGGAGCTGATCGACCAGGGCGTGGGGCAGTGGCTTCACGAGCGCCGGGTTCGGGGTGCGGGCGATCTGATCCGCCGTTATCGGGAGCAGGGCGAGGCGCAGCGCCAGGCCGCCGAGGCCCAGGCGCTGGCCCAGCTGGCGCGGGGCGGCGACCCGGAAAAGATCCTGCGCCGGCTCAGCCAGCAGCTCACCAACCGCCTGCTGCACGGACCGACCCTGCGCCTGCGCGAGGCCTCGGGCGCCGAGCGTCACGACCTCATCCAGGCGGCCGAAAGCCTGCTGCTCGACCCCGCCGCGCCCTCCCAGGACCCGGAATAGGACACTGCATGAAAGCCTCATTGCGCCACCGTCTGGAAAGCCTTCAGGACCGTTTCGAGGAGCTGGCCGCCCTGCTGGCGGACCCCGAGGTGATCGGGGATCAGGCGCGCTTTCGCGACTATTCCCGCGAGTATGCCGAGCTCGAGCCGCTGGTCGAGACGTGGCAGGCCTACCGGGGCACGGAGGCGGATATCGCCGAGGCCGAGCAGCTGTGCGACGACAGCGACGCCGACATGCGCGAGATGGCCGAGGCCGAGCTGCAGGACGGGCGCGAGCGGCTGGCGGCCCTGGATGTGCAGCTCAAGCAGCTGCTGGTGCCGAAGGACCCCGACGACCATCGCAACGTCTTCCTGGAGATCCGTGCCGGCACCGGCGGCGACGAGGCGGCGCTGTTCGCCGGCGACCTGTTCCGCATGTACTCGCGCCATGCCGAGAAGGTCGGCTGGAAGGTCGAGGTGGTCAGCGCCAGCCACGGCGAGCAGGGCGGCTACAAGGAGATCATCGCCCGGGTGCGCGGCGAGGGCGTCTATGCCCGGCTCAAGTTCGAGTCCGGCGCGCATCGCGTGCAGCGGGTGCCGGCCACCGAGTCCCAGGGTCGCATCCACACCTCGGCCTGCACCGTGGCGGTGATGCCCGAGGTCGAGGCGGTCGGCGACATCGACATCGACCCCAACGACCTGCGGGTCGACACCTTCCGCTCCAGCGGCGCCGGCGGCCAGCACGTCAACACCACCGACTCGGCGATCCGCATCACCCACCTGCCCAGCGGCCTGGTGGTGGAGTGTCAGGAGGAGCGCAGCCAGCACAAGAACCGCGCCAAGGCGATGGCGCTGCTTGCCGCGCGGCTCAAGCAGGAGGCCGTGGACAGCCAGCGCCGTCAGCAGGCCGACGCCCGCAAGTCGCTGGTCGGCTCGGGGGACCGCAGCGAGCGCATCCGCACCTACAACTTCCCGCAGGGCCGGATCACCGATCACCGCATCAACCTGACGCTCTACAAGCTGGGCGAGGTGATGGCCGGCGAACTGGACGAGGTGATCGGGCCGCTGGTCAACGAGTACCAGGCCGAGCGGCTGGCCAGCCTGCAGGACGCCTGATGCGCATCGACCGTCTGCTGGCCGAGGCCACGACACGCCTGACGGCGGCCGGGTCGCCGACGCCGCGCCTCGATGCCGAGGTGCTGCTGGCCCACGTGCTCAGGCGCGACCGGACCTGGCTGTATACTTGGGGCGATCGCGAGCTCGACGGCTTCGAGCGGGCACGCTTCGAGGCCCTGGTGGCGGCCCGCGACCGGGGGCAACCGGTGGCCTACCTGACCGGCGAGCGCGAGTTCTGGGGGCTGCCCCTGCTGACCGAGGCGACCACGCTGATCCCGCGTCCTGACACGGAAACCCTGGTCGAGGCGGCGCTGGCCGGCGACACCCCCGAGTCGGCGGCGGTGCTCGACCTCGGCACCGGCAGCGGCGCGATCGCCCTGGCGCTGGCCAGCGAGCGGCCGGGCTGGCGGGTCATCGGGGTCGACCGGATTGCGGCGGCCGTGGCCCTGGCCCGGCGCAATGCCGCGCGGCTGGGCATCCCCAATGTGGCCTTTGACGAGAGCGACTGGTTCGACGCCCTGGCCGGGCGGCGCTTTGCCTTGATCGTCGCCAATCCGCCCTATCTGGCTGGCGATGATCCGCACCTGGCGCGCGGCGACGTGCGCTTCGAGCCGGTCTCGGCGCTGGTGGCCGGGGACCGGGGGCGGGCGGACCTCCTGCACCTGATCGACGCCGCACGCCTGCATCTGCTGGCCGGCGGACGACTGCTGCTGGAGCACGGCATGGAACAGGGCGAGTGGCTGCGCGAGGCGTTCCGGGCCGCCGGCTTCGCGTCGGTCCACACGCATGCCGATCTGGCCGGGCTGCCCCGGGTGACCGAAGGTCGCTGGCCGGGGACGTCGACCGACGGGGCGTGACTGGCCCCCCTTCCCGGGAATGTGATATGAGTGTGTGGCGGCCGTGCGCCGGCATGGTGAATTCGGCTGCCTTCATGTCCTTTCGTGTGATGTATTTGCCGCCGGCTGCCCTGCCGGGCGGCAAATACAGATGATCATTCTGCCGATTGGCAGCGGGGAATCGACCCAACAATGAAAGCCAAGACCCGATCGCTGGACCGTATCGACCTCAACATCCTGCGCTGCCTGCAGGAAAACGCCCGCATTTCCTATGTCGACCTGGCCTCGCAGGTCGGCCTGTCCACCACGCCCTGTCTGGAGCGCGTCAAGCGCCTGGAGCGGGCCGGCATCATCCGCGGCTACCGGGCCGTGCTCGATCCGCGGGCGCTCAAGGCCAACCTGCTGGTATTCGTCGAGATCTGCCTGGAAACCCAGTCGCCGACGGTCTTCGACGAGTTTCGTCGGGCGGTGGCCAAGCTGCCGCAGATCCAGGAGTGCCACCTGGTCTCCGGCCAGTTCGACTACATCCTCAAGTGCCGGATTCCCGAAATGTCCGCCTATCGCCAGCTGCTCGGCGACGTGGTGCTGACCCTGCCCGGGGTCAAGGAATCGAAGAGCTACGTGGTGATGGAGGAGGTCAAGGAGGAGTTCGTCCTGCATGTCCCCGAGCTCGAGCAACTCGACGAGAAATAGCCATCCAGCCTGGTGCCCCTGCCATGAATGATGAAGCCCTGCTGCGCTACAGCCGCCATATCATGCTCGATGCCATCGACATCGCCGGGCAGGAGCGGCTGCTGGCCGGCCATGCCCTGGTGGTCGGCGCCGGGGGGCTGGGCTCGCCCGTGGCCCTCTACCTGGCCGCGGCCGGGGTGGGGCGGCTGACCTTGGCGGACGCCGACCGCGTCGACCTGACCAACCTGCAGCGCCAGATCGCCCACGGCGAGGCGGATGTCGGGCGCAACAAGGCCGAGTCCGCCGCCGCGGCGGTGCAGCGGCTCAACCCCCATTGCGAGGTGCGCCCCCTGGGTCATCATCTCGAGGGCGAGGCACTTGACGCGGCGGTGGCCGAGGCCGACGTGGTGCTCGACTGCACGGATCGCTTCGCCAGTCGCTATGCCATCAACCGGGCCTGCCTGGCCGCCGGTCGGCCGCTGGTGTCGGGCGCGGCGATCCGCTTTTCCGGGCAGCTGGCGGTGTTCGACCCGCGCCGCGCGGACTCGCCCTGCTACGCCTGTCTCTATCCCCCCGAGGCGGGGGAGGAGGAAGAGCTGCGCTGCGCGGAAAGCGGCGTGGCGGGGCCGCTGGTGGGGGTCATCGGCACCTTTCAGGCGCTCGAGGCGGTCAAGCTGCTCAGCGGCGCGGGCCACGTGCACCAGGGGCTGTCCACCTTCGACGGCCTGCGGGGGGAATGGCGGCGCTTCAACATCGCGCGCGACCCCGCCTGTCCGGACTGTGGCGGGCGCTGAGGCTACCGGCGCCAGGTCGTTATCTGTTATTGAATACTTGACATTCGACGTCTTCATGGTGTCAGACTAGGCGTCACTTGCTGCGGTGTTGACACCGCCTGGTAAAAGAATTCAACAACAATCAGGCCACGGGATGGCCGACCTGCCGGGATACTCGCGATGACTGCCGCCTTGCGACGCCCAGATTCCTACTACAACGCCAGCGTGGCCGTCAGCCTCGCGCCGGCGCCCCCCCTGGAGGGCGAGACCCGGGTCGATGTCTGCGTGATCGGCGGTGGTGTCACCGGCTGCTCGGCGGCGCTGCACCTGGCCGAGCGCGGTCACAGCGTGGCGCTGCTCGAGGCCGGCGAGGTCGGTCATGGCGCCTCGGGGCGCAGCGGCGGCCAGATCCTGCCCGGGCTGGGCACCGACATCGGCGTGATCGAGAAGGCCCTGGGGCTCGAGCGTGCACGGGCCATCTGGGAGATGAGCCGCGAGGCGGTGCGCCTGACCGCTTCCCTCGTCGAGCGCCACGCCATCCCCTGCGACCTGGCCTGGGGTTACCTGCACGCCGCGGTCAAGCCGCGTCACGTGCGCGAGCTGCGTCATTTCCGCGATACCCTGGCCGAACGCTACGGTTACCCGGCGCTGTCGCTGCTCGAGGGCGAGGCGCTGCGCGAACACGTGGTCACCGATGCCTACCCGGCCGCGCTCCACGATGCCGAGGGCGGTCACCTGCATCCGCTCAACTACACCCTGGGCCTGGCGCGTGCCGCCCAGCAGGCCGGGGCCACCCTCCACGAGCACAGTCCCGTCGTCGCCATCGAACGTGGTGAGCCGGCTCGCGTGCGCACGCCGCAGGGGAGCGTCAGCGCGGATCGGGTGGTGCTGGCCGCCAATGCCTACCAGCACGGGCTGGTCCCCGAACTGTCCGGGCGCATCATGCGTGCCGCCAACTACATCGTCGCCACCGAACCGCTCGGCGAGGCCCGGGCGGCCCGGGTCCTGCCGCGCAACGATGCGCTGTCCGATGCCAACTTCGTGCTCGACTACTACCGTCTCTCGGCGGATCGCCGGCTGATCTACGGCGGCGAGGTGAGCTACAACGGCCGTGAACCGCGCGGCCTGCAGGCCCGCATGGACGCCAAGATCGCCCGGCTGTTCCCGGTGCTCAAGGGGGTGCGCATCGACTACCGCTGGGGGGGCGATGTGGCCATCACCCGCAACCGGGCGCCCGACTTCGGCTGCCTCGACGGCAACCTGTTCTACGCTCAAGGCTATTCGGGCCACGGCATGGCGCTGGCCGGGCTGGCCGGGCAGCTGCTGGCCGACGCCATCGAGGGGCGAGGCGAGCGTTTCGAGCACTTCGCCGCCATGCCGCACCATGCCTTTCCGGGCGGCGAGTGGCTGCGCATGCCGCTGCTGGTGCTGGCGACCAGCTTCTACAAGTTGCGCGATCGACTCTGAACCGGGCCGTGGCCTCTCCAGCGGCACCGGCGACGGCATCGTGACAGTCCGACAACAACAAGGGGAGTAGTGCGATGAGTGATTCGACCCCGGCGGTCACCCGAGCGGCGGCGGAAACGGCCGCGGCCGATGGCGGTGCTCCGCCGCGCGCGGCTTCATCGATACGCCTCGAGGGACTGCACAAGCGGTTCGGCAGGGACACCGTGGCACTCGATGGCGTCGACCTGACCATCGAGGCGGGGGAGTTCTTCACCCTGCTGGGGCCGTCCGGCTGCGGCAAGACCACGTTGCTGCGGATTCTCGCCGGGCTCGAGGAGCCCAACGCCGGCCGGCTGTGGATTGGCGGCCGCGACGTCACCGACACCCCGCCGCACCGGCGCAGCGTCAATACCGTCTTCCAGTCCTACGCCCTGTTTCCCCACCTGTCGGTGCGCGACAACCTGGCCTTCGGCCTGCGTATGCGGGGCGAATCGGCCGCCGAGCGCGAGCGCAAGGTGGCCGAGGTGGCGGAGTTCATCCAGCTCGGCTCGCTGGTCGAGCGGCGCGTCGACCAGCTCTCGGGTGGCCAGAAGCAGCGTATCGCCCTGGCCCGGGCGCTGGTCTGCGAGCCCGACGTACTGCTGCTCGACGAACCCCTGTCGGCGCTCGATGCGGGGCTGCGCAGCCAGCTTCAGGTCGAGCTGCAGCGCCTGCAGAAACGCCTGGGCATGACCTTCGTGTTCGTCACCCACGATCAGGACGAGGCGATGGTGATGTCGGATCGCATCGCCGTGCTCGACGGCGGGGTCATCCAGCAGGTGGGCACGCCCAGCGAGGTCTACGAGCATCCGGCCAACGCCTTCGTGGCGCGCTTCATGGGCCACGACAACCTGGTCGCCATCACCGCGGTCGACGGCGACCGGGTGGAGACCCGGCTGGGCTGGCTGCGGCTCGCCCCCGCCGAGCGGCGCGCCGAGTCGGACGGCTGGCTGCTGATCCGCCCCGAGACCCTGGTGCTCGACGACGCGCTGCCGGAGGGCTACAACCGGCTCGAGGGCACCGTCGAGGAGCGCCTCTACCGGGGCAGCCGCATCGAGTATCGAGTGACGGTCAACGGCCAGCCGCTGATGGTCGTGGCCAGCAACCTGGGGCAGCGCATGCACGAGATCGGTGACCGGGTGGTCATCGGCGTCTGTCCCGAAGACCTGGTCCGGGTCGCGGCCTGAGGAGGGCATCATGGTGGAATCGTCCCTGACGGCGTCGCGGCGGCGCGCGGTGGTCGGCGAGACCCGGCATCTGCTGTTCAGCGTGACGCCGGGGGCCGCCTGGATCACGGTCTTCCTGGTCCTGCCCAGCCTCTACCTGATGGCGGTGGCCTTCATGACCAACGGCCCCTACGGCCTGCCGGAGATGCCGCTGTCGCTGGATGCCTTCCGGCAGCTCGCCGGATTCGGCTTCCTGGGCTGGAGCCCGGGCAATCTCTACACTCTGTTGCGCTCGCTGTGGCAGACCGTGGTCTCCACAGCGCTGGTGGTCGTCGTTGCCTACCCGCTGGCCTACTACATCACCACCTGTCGCGAGCGATGGCGGCCACTGATGCTGCTGGCGGTGGTGGTACCCTCCTGGACCAACCAGGTGATCCGTACCTTCGGCTGGATGAACCTGCTGGCGCCGGGCACGCCGCTCTCCGACCTGGCCGAGTCGCTGGGCCTGATCGGTCCGCACATGGGCCTGTACCCCTCCGACTTCGCGGTGACCCTGGGGCTGGTCTACAACTTCCTGCCGTTCATGGTGCTGCCGCTCTACGCCGCCTTCGAGAAGCTCGACGTCGCCCAGGTGCAGGCCGCTCAGGATCTCTACGCCTCGCCGGTACGCGCCTTCCGGCATGCGGTGTTCCCGCAGACCCTGCCCGGGCTGCTGGCGGGCACCGTGCTGGTGGCGATCCCGGCGTTCGGCATGTACGTGATTCCCGAGCTGCTGGGCGGCGGCAAGAGCATGATGCTCGGCAACCTGGTGGCCCGTCAGTTCTCGGGGGGCTCCAACTGGCCGCTGGGCGCCGCCGGGGCGATCCTCATGCTGCTGGCCACCTTCGTCGGCCTCTACGCCATGCGCCGCATCGGCCGGCGCCTGGGCGGCGGCGAGGAGGTGGTGATATGAGACGGCGCACCCTCGCTCGCGGGCTGGCCGGCTTCTGGTGGCTGACGCTCGTCTTTCTTTATCTGCCGCTGGCGGTGGTGGTGCTGTTCTCCTTCAACTCGGTGAACAGCGCCGCGCATTTCGCCGATGTCTCGCTGCGCTGGTACCACCAGCTGCTGGGCAACGCGCAGATTCTCTCGGCGTTTCGCAACAGCCTGATCCTGGCGATCGTCTCCTCGGTGATCGCCCTGGTGATCGGCTGCCTGATCGGCTATGGCATGTATCGTCACCGGCATCGCCGGCTGGGCTGGCTGATCGTGCTGATCTACCTGCCGATCGTGCTGCCGGACATCGTCTTCGGCATCTCCGAGATGGCCTTCTTCGTGCAGATCAACCGCGCGACCGGGCTGCTCGAGCCGGGGCTGGGCACCATGATCATCGCCCATGTCACCTTCCAGATTCCTTTCGTGGCGCTGATCGTCTATTCGCGGTTCGTGGGGCTCGATCCGACGCTGTTCGAGGCGGCCAAGGACCTCTACGCCTCGCCGTTCAAGCGGGCCCTGCATTTCCTGATCCCCACGCTCAAGCCGGCGCTGATCTCGGCATTCTTCCTGTCGTTCACGCTGTCGATCGATGACTTCGTGATCAGCTTCTTCACCGCCGGCCCGGAAAGCGCCACGCTGCCGATCTACATCTGGGGAGCGATCAAGAAGGGCGTGACGCCGGAGATCAACGCCATCGCCTCGCTGATGATCGGCGCCGTGCTGCTGGCGGCGCTGGTCAGCCTGCTGTTCAACCGACCGCGGCGCCGCTGAGCGTCCGCTGACCCTGAAACCCGAGGAGAGAGCGACACCATGACAACAATCAAGACGCGTCTCGTGACCGCCCTGGGCGGTCTCCTGCTGGCCGGCGGCGCCCAGGCGGCGTCGGAGAAGCTGTACCTGTTCAACTGGACGCAGTACATGGACCCGGCGATCATCCAGGCCTTCGAGGACAAGTACGACGTCGAGGTGGTGCAGAACTACTTCAACTCGCTGCCCGAGATGTTCGCCAAGCTCAAGGCCGGCGGCGTCTCCCAGTACGACATCATCGTGCCCTCCAACTACTATGTGCCGCGGCTGATCCAGACCGGCATGGTGCAGAAGCTCGACAAGTCGAAGCTTCCCAACTTCGACAACATCATGGACAAGTTCCGCGACACGGCCTACGACCCGGGCAGCGACTACACCGCCGCCTACCAGTACGGTGTCACCGGCATCGTCTACAACGCCGAGACCTTCCCCGACGCGCCCAGGAGCTGGTCGCTGCTGTTCGATCCCGAGGTCAACCCCAGCTATCCGTTCGCCATGATGGGCGACGGTCAGGTGAGCATGGGTGCCGCCTGCGCCTACCTGGGCCACGGCTACGACTGCACCGACCTCGACGCCTGGAAGGAGAGCGCCAGGCTGCTGCTCAAGACCAAGCAGCGCGGCAACTTCAGCGGCTTCGTCGACGGCACTCCGGCGCTGCAGCAGCTCGCCCGCGGGGTGACCCACGTCTCGCTCTCCTACAACGGCGACTATCTCTTCTACAAGGAAGAGAACCCGGACACCTTCAAGAACATCAAGTTCATGATTCCCGACGAGGGGACCGAGCTCTGGGTCGACTCGATGATGATCCCGGCCCAGGCCCCGCACCCGGACCTGGCCCACAAGTTCATCAACTTCATCCTCGATCCCGAGATCGGCGCCCAGCTGTCCAACTACAACTACTACTCCAGCCCCAATGCCGCGGCCCAGCCCTACCTCGACAAGGTGCTGACCGAGCCGCCGGTGACGCCCGCCGAGAGCGACATCGACAAGCTGCACTTCACGCCGAGCCTCGAGGGCGACAAGCTGCAGACCTTCAACCAGCTGTGGACCGAAGTGCAATCCCGCTGACGTGTCCCGCCGCGGCGACCCGGGTCGTCGCGGCCGGTACCGGCCTTTCGAGCAAGGATATTCCGATGAGCGAGCGTAACGGCCATGAACTCAGTGAATGGTTCCATGCGCATGGCATCACCGAAGTGGAGTGCCTGGTCAGCGACCTGACCGGGATTCTCAAGGGCAAGATCATGCCCGCCGGCAAGTATCTCAACGGCGGGCGGCCGCGTCTGCCCGACTCGATCTTCATCCAGACCGTCACCGGCGGCTACCCGGACGACGAGGACATCCGCTTCTGGAACCCCGCCGAGCGGGACATGGAGCTGGTACCCGATCCCGGTGCCGTCTATCTGGTGCCCTGGGCCGACGACCCCACCGCGCAGATCATCCATGACTGCTACTACCTGACCGGCGAGCCGGTGGAGCTGTCGCCGCGCAGCGTGCTCAAGCGCGTGCTGGGGCTCTACGCGGCCCGTGGCTGGCGGCCGGTGGTGGCCCCCGAGGTGGAGTTCTATCTGGTCAAGACCAACACCGACTCCGACTACCCGCTGGAGCCGCCGATCGGTCGCAGCGGCCGTCAGGAGAGCAGTCGCCAGTCGTTCTCGATCGATGCGGTCAACGAGTTCGACCCGCTGTTCGAGGAGATGTACGACTACTGCGAAGCCATGAATCTGGACCTGGATACGCTGATCCACGAGGAAGGCGCCGGCCAGATGGAGGTCAACTTCCAGCACGGCGACCCGCTCACGCTGGCCGACCAGGTGGTGATCTTCAAGCGTACCCTGCGCGAGGTGGCGCTGCGCCACGGCATGTATGCCACCTTCATGGCCAAGCCGATGGCCAACGAGCCGGGCAGTTCCATGCACATCCACCAGAGCCTGGTGGCGATCGAGAGCGGCCGGAACCTGTTCGCCGGCGAGGGCGACGAGCCCAGCCGGCTGTTCCATCATTACATCGGCGGGCTGCAGGAATACCTGCCGGCGGCCATGCCGTTCTTCGCCCCCAACGTCAACTCCTACCGCCGGCTGATGCGCAGCGAGAGCAGCGGTTCGGCACCGATCAACATCGAGTGGGGCTTCGACAATCGTACGGTGGGGCTGCGTGTGCCGGTGGGGGCGGCCGAGGCGACCCGCGTCGAGAATCGGCTGGGCGGCGCCGACGCCAACCCCTATCTGGCGATGGCCGCCTCGCTGGCCTGCGGCTATCTGGGCATGCTCGCCCAGATCGACCCGCGCCCGCCGATGGTCGGCTCGGCCTGGTCGGCCGGCCACAAGCTGCCCGACGACATCGGCCCGGCACTGGCCGCGCTGCGCGAATGCGGGCCATTGTCGGACCTGCTCGGTGAACGCTTTACCAACAGTTATCTGGCGGTCAAGCGGGCCGAGCACTCGGCGTATTTCGGGGTAATCAGTTCCTGGGAACGCGAACACCTGCTGCTGCGGGTGTGACGCAACGTATAACAATACAAGGAGACAGGCATGCAAGGTTACGGCTGGAAGGGATTGCTGGGGATGGGGCTGCTGGGCATGACGCTGCCGGCGATGGCGGCCGGGCAGCAGCTCAACCTGTTCAACTGGTCGGACTACATGGACCCCGCGATCATCGCCGACTTCGAGCAGGAAACCGGCATCGAGGTGGTGCAGAACTACTACAACTCCAACGCCGAGCTGTTCGCCAAGCTCAACGCCGGCGGCGATTCGCAGTATGACGTGATCGTGCCCTCCGGCTACTTCATGCCGCGGCTGATCCAGGCCGGGCTGGTACAGCCGCTGGCCCCGGAAGGGCAGAGTCTGGCCGGCCGCGAGGCGATCCTCGAGGAGTTCCGCAAGCCAGCCTATGATCCCGAGGGGCGCTATACCGTGCCCTACCTGTGGGGCACCACCGGCATCGTCTACAACACCGAGATCTGGCCGGACCCCGAGCCGAGCTGGTCGCTGCTCTACGATCCCGAGGTCAACCCCGACCAGCCGTTCGCGCTGCTCAAGGGCGATGCCCAGTTCACCTTCGGCACGGCCTGCGCCTACCTCGGCGAGGGCTTCGACTGTGTCGGCCAGGACCCCTGGAAGAAGGCCGCCAGGCAGGTGATCGAGACCCGCCATCGCGACAACTTCGTGGGCTTCGTCGATGCCACGGCGACCATCGAGCAACTCGCGCGCGGCGTGATCCAGGCGGGGATCGCCTACAATGGCGACCTGGCCTCGAAGCAGGCGGAAAACCCCGACGTCTATGGCAAGATCGGCTTCTTCATCCCCCGCGAGGGCTCGCAGCGCTGGGTCGACGTCATGGCGATCCCCGCCCGGGCGCCGCACCCCGAGGCCGCGCGGGCCTTCGTGCGTTACATGCTGAAGCCGGCGGTGGCCGCCCGGCTGGCCAATTACAACTACTACACCACGCCCAATGCGGCGGCGCTCGAGCAGGTCGACGGCGTGCTGCGCCGGCCGCCGGTGATGCCCGATGCCGAGGCGCGGCAGGCCCTGCACTTCGCCCCGTCGGTCCAGGGCAAGCAGCTGCAGTGGCTTCAGCAGCTCTGGTCCGAGGCGTTGAGTCGCTGAAGGCGTCACGCCCGTTCGCGTTTCGCCATCACTCATCCTGTGCTTTCTGGAGACTTGCCATGCCGGCATCCGCCGCTACCGACCACGTCGCGTCCTACTACGCCGCGTCCGCCAATCCGGCCCCCGAGCGCCCGGCGCTGGCGGGCGAGACCCGCTGCGATGTCTGCGTGGTGGGGGCCGGCTTCACCGGGATCTCCGCCGCCCTGCACCTGGCCGAGCAGGGGCGGCGCGTGGTGGTGCTCGAGGCGACCCGGGTCGGCTTCGGCGCCTCGGGGCGCAACGGCGGGCAGATCGTCAACAGCTACAGCCGCGACATGGATGTCATCGAGTCGCGCTACGGCGCCGACACGGCCCGCGCGCTGGGCGACATGGCCTTCGAGGGCAACCGCATCATCCGCGAGCGCATCGCGCACTACGGCATCGCCTGCGATCTCAAGGAGGGCAACCTGTTCGCGGCCTGCAACGCCCGGCAGTTCCAGGCGCTGGTCGAGCACCAGGCGCTCTGGGAACGCTACGGCAACGATCGGCTCGAGCTGCTCGAGGGCAGGGCCTACCGGCGCGAGATCGGCAGTGAGCGCTACGTGGGCGCGCTGCTGGACCATTCCGGCGGCCACCTGCATCCGCTCAACCTGGTGCTCGGCGAGGCGGCGGCGCTGGAGTCGCTGGGCGGGGTGATCCACGAGCACACGCCGGTGACGCGCATCGAGCACGGCGAGCCGGTGCGTCTGCACACACCGCAGGGCAGGGTCGTCGCCGATCGGGTGGTACTGGCCGGCAACGCCTACATGACGGGGCTGCTGCCGCCGCTGGAGGGCAGGTCGATGCCCGCCAGTACCCAGGTGGTCGCCACCGCGCCGCTCGACGAGGCTAGTGCCCGCGAGATCCTGCCCACCGACCGGGCCGTCGAGGATGGCAACTACCTGCTCGACTACTATCGGCTGTCGGCCGACCGGCGGCTGATCTACGGCGGCGGCGTGAACTACGGTGGCCAGGACCCGGCCAGCATCGAGGGCGCGATCCGGCCCAAGCTGGAGGCGACCTTCCCGCAGCTCCGGGGCGTGGCGATCGACTACGCCTGGGGCGGGACCTTCCTGCTGACCATGAATCGCCTGCCCCAGTTCGGACGTCTCAACGCCAACGTCTACTACGCCCAGGGCTACTCCGGGCATGGCGTGACCTGCTCCCATCTGGCCGGGCGCCTGATCGCCGAGGTCATGGCCGGGCACGGCGAGCGCTTCGACGCCTTCGCCGGGATTCCGCACCTGCCGTTCCCCGGCGGGCGCATGCTGCGGGTCCCGCTCACCCGCCTGGGCGCCTGGTACTACCGGCTGCGCGATGCGCTGGGCCGCTGACGGTCCGGCCGGCCAGTAATCAAACGTTGTTCGATAACTTGTTCTGGGGTATCCTTCCACTGTCTTATCGCGGCGGCGCCGACGAGCCCGGCGCCGTGCGCACATCGCCTTGCCGCAGACGCCGGATCGGTGGTCGTGTGTGTTGTCTGTTCGAAGACGGCGCGCCACGGCCATGACAATGACGTCAGTCCTGACGGAAAGGAGGCGACATGAACAAGTCCATCATCATCGGCACCACACTGTCGGTACTCGGCCTGGGTGGCCTGGCCTTCGGTGCCTATCAGATACGCGAGGCCGATCAGGGGCCGAAGTTCGCTCAGGTGACCCAGGTCGACAAGGTGACCCAGAGCGTCGCGTCGCCGCGCCAGGTCTGCAAGGACGTGGCGGTGACGCACAGCCGTCCGGCCAAGGACCCCAACCGGGTCGCCGGCACGGCCGTGGGCGCCATCGTCGGCGGTGTCGTGGGCAATCAGTTCGGCGGCGGTACCGGCAAGAAGCTGATGACCGCCGCCGGGGCCGTGGCGGGCGGCTTTGCCGGTCGCGAGGTGCAGGGGCGCATGCAGCAGGGCGATACCTACACCACGACCGAACGGCGTTGTCACGAGGTCAACGATACCCGGGAAAAGGTGGTCGGCTATGACGTCGAGTACCGCGTCGATGGCCAGTCCTATCGCACACGCCTGGACGAGGCCCCCGCGCGCCAGCAGGTCCCGCTGATCGACGGCCAGCCCCAATGGAAGGCCGAGGTGGTCGATACCCGCGGCTGAGGCCGTCCCCCGGCACCAATCATCGGCGCCCGCCATGCCGGCGGGCGTCGCCTGCCGTCGTCAGACGTTTCTCAGATACCACTCGTATTCCAGCGGACTGACCGTGCGCATGGCCGCATCGCGCTCGGCCTGCCGATTGGCCAGGTAGACGTGGACGAACGCCTGGCCCAGCCGCTCGTTCAGCGGCGCACAGGCCGCCAGCAGGTCGAGGGCCTTCTGCCAGCTGTTGGTGAGGCTCGCCGGGAGCTGCTCGTAGGCATTGCCCTCGATGGGCGCGTCCGGCTCGCAGCGATGCGTCAGGCCATGCTGGATCGAGGCGAGCAGGGTCGCCACCAGCAGGTAGGGGTTGACATCGGCCCCGGCGACCCGGTGTTCCAGGCGTCGCGCGACATTGGGGCCGGAGGGGATGCGCACCGCCACCGAGCGGTTGTCGTAGCCCCAGGCGGGCGCCATGGGCACGTAGAGGCCGGGCTGGAAGCGTCGGAAGGCGTTGAGGTTGGGGGCGAACAGCGCCATCGAGGCCGGCATCAATTCCAGCAGGCCGCCCACGGCATGGCGCAGCAGCGCCGTGCCCAGCGGGTGCTCGTCGTCGCTGGCGAACACGTTGCGTCCGGTGTCATCGACCAGGCTGATGTGCACGTGGGCGCCGCTGCCGGCCTCGTCGCCATAGGGCTTGGCCATGAAGGTGGCCTCGAAGCCGTGGTTGAGCGCCACGCCCCGGATCAGGCGCTTGAGCAGCACGGCGCTGTCGGCGGCGAACAGGGCGTCGTCGCTGTGCAGCAGATTGATCTCGAACTGCCCGGGGGCACACTCCTTCAGGGCGGTGTCCAGCGGCAGCCCCTGGGCCCGGGCGGCCTGCTGGATCTCGTCGAGGAAGTCGGCGTAGTCGTCCAGCTCGTTGATCGAGTAGAGCTGGCTCTGGGTGGCGCGCTCGCCGGTACCGGGCGACAGCGGCGGCCGGGCCAGTCCGCTGTCGTCGCGTCGCCGGTCGACCAGGTAGAACTCCAGCTCCAGGGCGACCACCGGCGTCAGCCCCTGGTCGCGCAGCTGTGTCAGCTGCCGGCGCAGCAGCTGGCGCGGGTCGGCGAAGAAGGGCGAGCCGTCGCGCTCTTCCATGGTCATCAGCAGCTGGGCCTGGCGGCCGTCGCGTAGCCAGGGCGTGGTCATCAGCGTGCCGGGAATCGGCCGGCAGACCCGGTCGCTGTCGCCCGAGGCCAGCCCCAGGCCGGTTTCCTCGATGGTATTGCCGTTGATGTCGAGGGCGAAGATCGACGCCGGCAGGTTGATGCCGTGGCGATAGGCCTTGCGCAGATTGTCCCGCGGGATGCGCTTGCCACGCAGCACGCCGTTCATGTCACTGATCAGCAGATCCACCGTCTCGATGTCCGGGTGCTGTTCAAGGAAGGCGCGCGCCTCGGCCGGGTCGGTGGCGGACGACATGATCGATTTCCTCTGCTGGCGGCGAGTGGCTCGTGCTTCATCTTTTCGTTGCCGGAAAGTGTTGTCAAATCCTTTACGGTTGCAGGGGCGCGACTGGCAGGTGGAATGACAAGCGTCAGTGGCTGTCGGAAGTGGCATTCCCGGTCCATGGTCGTTATGTTGAAAATATGGCAACACGGTTCTGGAAAGGAGCGGACCATGATCGAACGTTTCCGTGTCGGCATCACCGCGTGTCACCGTGAGCGCGCGTGACATGAGTTCGACGACTCGCGAATGGCAGGCCCTCGACCGGGCGCACTACCTGCACCCCTTCACCGACCACCAGGCGCTCGGCGAGGAGGGCAGTCGCGTCATCACCCGGGCCGAGGGCGTGTACATCCACGACAGCGAGGGGCGGCGTCTGCTCGACGGCATGGCCGGCCTGTGGTGCGTCAACCTGGGTTACGGCCGCCGGGAGCTGGCCGGGGTCGCCGCCGAACAGCTGCGCGAGCTGCCCTACTACAACAGCTTCTTCAAGACCACCCACCCGCCGGCGGTGCGGCTGGCCGAGAAGCTCTGCGCGCTGGCGCCGGACCACGTCAACCGGGTGTTCTTCACCGGCTCGGGCTCCGAGGCCAACGATACCGCGCTGCGCATGGTGCGCCACTACTGGGCGCTGAAGGGAAAGCCGCACAAGCAGGTCGTGATCGCCCGCGACAATGCCTACCACGGCTCCACCGTGGCGGGCATGAGCCTGGGCGGCATGGCGCCGATGCAGGGGCAGGGCGGGCCCGGCGTGCCGGGCATCGTGCATGTGCCCCAGCCCTACTGGTTCGGCGAGGGGCGCGAGCGCACGCCGGCGGCCTTCGGGCGTGAATGCGCCGCGGCGCTGGAGGCCAAGATCCTCGAGCTCGGCGAGGAGAACGTCGCCGCCTTCATCGCCGAGCCGGTCCAGGGCGCCGGCGGGGCGATCATTCCCCCCGACAGCTACTGGCCGGCGGTCAGGGCCGTGCTGGCCCGGTACGATATCCTGCTGGTGGTGGACGAGGTGATCTGCGGCTTCGGCCGGCTGGGCGAATGGTTCGGCAGCCAGCACTACGGTCTGCAACCCGACCTGATGCCGATCGCCAAGGGGCTGTCCTCGGGCTACCTGCCGATCGGCGGCGTGCTGGTGAGCGACCGGGTGGCCGAGACGCTGATCGAGGCCGGCGGCGAGTTCTTCCACGGCTTCACCTACTCGGGGCATCCGGTCTGCGCGGCGGTAGCGCTCAAGAATCTCGAGCTGCTCGAGGCCGAGGGGGTGGTCGAACGCGTGCGCGACGACCTCGGCCCCTACCTGGCCGAGCGCTGGACGAGTCTCGCCACGCATCCGCTGGTCGGCGAGGCGCGCAGCCTGGGGCTGATCGGCGCGCTGGAACTGGTCGCCGACAAGGCGAGTGGCCGGCGCTTCGACAAGGCGCTGGCCGTGGGCAACCTGTGCCGCGACCTGAGCCTCGAGGCGGGGCTGGTGATGCGCTCGGTGGGTGACACCCTGATCATCTCGCCGCCGCTGGTCATCACCCGCGATCAGATCGATGAACTGGTGACGCGGGCCCGCCGCGCGCTGGACGAAGCGGCGCGACGGCTGACTGCCGTCGATCACGGACCTTCTGTCGGGAGAGTGTCATGAGTCATCCGTTTACCCATGCCGACTGGCAACGCCTGGCCGGCGAGTTGACCTTCGAGACCCGCGCCTGGCTCGGGGATGCCTTCGTCGAGGCGGCCGGCGGCGAGCGCTTCGCCACCGTCAATCCCGCCACCGGCGAGATGCTCGCCGAAGTGGCCGCCTGCGATGCCCCGGAGGCCGAGGCCGCGGTGCGCCACGCCCTGGCCGCCGTGGAACGCGGAGACTGGGCCCGGGCGGCACCGGCCGAACGCAAGCGTATTCTGCTGCGCCTGGCCGAACTGATGGAGGCCCACAAGAACGAGCTGGCGCTGATCGATACCCTGGACATGGGCAAGCCGATCACCAGCTCGCTGGGCGACCTGAGCGGGGCGATCAACTGCATTCGCTACAATGCCGAGTCGATCGACAAGGTCTACGGCGAGGTTGCGCCCACCGGCGAGGAGAGCCTGGGTCTGGTGCTGCGCGAGCCGCTCGGCGTGGTGGTGGCCATCGTGCCGTGGAACTTCCCGCTGATGATGACCGCCTGGAAGATCGGCCCGGCGCTGGCCGCCGGCAACAGCGTGATCCTCAAGCCCTCCGAGAAGTCGCCGCTGTCCGCGCTGCGTCTCGCCCGGCTGGCGAAGGAAGCCGGCCTGCCCGATGGCGTGTTCCAGGTGCTGCCCGGCTTCGGCCATACCGTGGGCAAGGCGCTGGCGCTGTCCATGGGCGTCGACTGCCTGGCCTTCACCGGCTCCACCGCGGTGGGCAAGCAGCTGATGCAGTATGCCGGCCAGTCCAACCTGAAGCGGGTGTATCTCGAGTGCGGCGGCAAGAGTCCCAACCTGGTGTTCGCCGACTGCCGGGATCTCGACGCCGTGGCCCGCCACGCCGCCGAGGCGATCTTCCACAACCAGGGCGAGGTGTGCATCGCCGGATCCAGGCTGCTGGTCGACAATGCGATCCGCGAGGCGTTCGTCGACAAGCTGCTGGCGGCGGCCGAGACCATGCAGCCCGGCGACCCGCTCGATCCGGCCAGCTTCATGGGCGCGATCGTCGATCGTACCCAGTACGAGCGGGTGCTCGACTACATCCGCCGCGGCGTGGCGGAGGGCGCGGTACTGCGCGGCGGCGGCGAGCCGCTGGAGGGGGCCGGGCTGTTCATTCCGCCGACGGTGTTCGATGGCGTGACCCCGGCGATGGCGATCGGCCGCGAGGAGGTGTTCGGCCCGGTGCTGGCGGTGTTCGGCTTCGACAGCGAGGACCAGGCCGTGCACCTGGCCAACGACAGCGAGTACGGGCTGGCCGCCGGGCTCTGGAGTCAGGATATCGACCGCATCATGCGTGTCGCCCGGCGGCTGCAGTCGGGCCAGGTGTTCGTCAACAACTGGGCCGGGGGCGACATGACGGTGCCCTTCGGCGGCGTCAAGCAGTCGGGCAACGGCCGCGACAAGTCGCACCACTCGCTGGCGGAGTATTCCGAGCTGAAGACGGTATGGATGACGCTCGCGCCCTGAGGCGCCCTCGGCCTGGAGAGGACTGCGGCCTTTGGTCGAGGGTGTTTCAGACGCCGCCCGACGAGCGATTCGCTACCCTGAAAGCCAGCGTCGGGGCAGCGTTGAGGGGGAGGCGAGCGCATGCGCAATGGCATCGGGGTGACGGTCGTTCTGGGGGTGATGGCCGTGCTGGGGATTGCGGGGCGTGCCGGCGCGGCCGATGACGCTGCCGCCGTCGACCTGCTCGCGTATGACTGGTCGCACCTCGACGGCGCCGTGGTTGCCGCCGACGGCGTGCGGGTCAGCGGGCTGGGGCGGGCCATCGTGCCGCCGGCGGACATGGCCGATACGCCGCCGACCGCCAACCCGCCGATCAACCTGCGCGGGCCGGTGCTGACCCTGGCGGGGGATTTCGCGCTGACGGCCCGTCTGCGCCTGGGCACGGACGGCCCGCCGCAGGCGCGTCTGACACTCTACGGGCGCTTGCCGGTGATCCAGGACGAATGGCGTCAGCCCGGCGAGGCGGTGACTCTGGCGGTGAAGGGCGACATGCTGCGTCTGGTCGTGCAGCATGTCTCGGGCGAGCGCGAGACGTACACCCAGGCCTGGCGTCCGGCGGATTCGGTCACCCTGGCCCTGGTGCGCCGGGGCGAGCGGCTGACGCTGAGCGCGAACGGCGAGCCCATGATCGCGATGCCGGCGCCGCCAGTACTGGCGAGCAAGCGGTTGTGGCCGGGGCTCGACACCGACGTCGGCCACACCTTCACGCTGGAGAGTCTGCGGCTTCGCCCGCTCGGCGAGGCGGCCCGGGTCGCGGTGACGCCCGCCACCCTGGTGAGCACGCCGCCCGCACCGGGCGGGCTGAGGGCACTGGCCGCGCGCAATGCCCCGCATCTGGCGATCGGCACGGCGGTGGCGACGAACCCGCTGCTCGGCGATCCCGCCTATGCGCGAGTGCTGGCCCGCGAGTTCAGCATGGTCACGCCCGAGAACGCCATGAAGTTCCAGTTCATCCACCCCCGGCCCGGGCGCTACGCCTTCGCCGAGGCCGATGCCATCGTCGACTTCGCCGAACACAATGGCATGGCGGTGCACGGCCACACCCTGGCCTGGGGCGAGGCGCTGCCGCGCTGGCTGAGCCGGGGTGACTACAGCGACGGTGAGCTGCGCGAGATTCTGGCCGACCACATCGCCACCGTGGTGGGGCGCTACAAGGGGCGCGTCGCCGGCTGGGACGTGGTCAACGAACCGCTCGAGCCGTTCGGTCCCGAGCTGCGACGCGACTCGCCCTGGTATCGGGCGATGGGGGCCGACTACATCGCCTTCGCCCTGCGGGCGGCGCATCGTGCCGACCCCGACGCGGCGCTCTACATCAACGAATTCGCCTGCGAGGAACGCAACGCCAAGTCGGACGCGCTCTATCGGCTGGCCCGGGGCCTGCTGGCCGACGGCGTGCCGCTGGATGGCATCGGCTTCCAGCTCCACGAGGACCTGACCGACGACTATCGGCCGGTCACTGCCGCGGCCTTTCGCGACAACGTCCGGCGGTTCATCGACCTGGGGCTTGCGGTGCGCATCTCGGAGATGGACGTCAACCTGCACGACGACGCCTCGACCGCGCGCCTGCAGCAACAGGCCGCGTATTACGCCTCGATGCTGGCGCTGGCCCGGGACATTCCGGCCTTCACGGCGTTCTCCACCTGGGGCTTCACCGATCGCTACTCGTCGCTGCAGGACTGGTGGAATCCGGACGGGCTGGGCAACGGCCTGATCTTCGACCCGGCGCTGCGCGCCAAGCCGGCCTATGATGCGTTGCGCCGCGTGCTGGCACGCTGAGATTGCGGCGGGCTGGGGGCGGCTGCTCAGAAGGCCCGGGCGGGGGTGGCGCAGCTGACCAGTCGGCAGTCGCGGTCGCCGATATTACGGAAGCGGTGGGGCAGGCCGGTGTTGAAGTAGTAGGCCTCGCCGGGGCCCAGCACGCGGGTGTCGAGGCCGATGGTGATCTCGATCTCGCCCTCGAGCACCACGCCGGCTTCCTCGCCGCGGTGAACGATCATCTCGCGGCCGGTGTCGGCGCCGGGCGGATAGGTCTCGATCATGAACGACAGCGCCCGGGACGGGCGGTTGGCCCCGATCAGCCGGTAGCAGACGTCGCCGCTGCCGATGTCGGGGAGGTCGTCGGGGGAGTAGAAGACCTGGTCGCGGTTTTCCAGATCCAGCGTGAAGAAGTCGCCGACGCTGATGGGGATGGCGTCGAGGACCTTCTTCAACGAGCTGACCGAGGGGCTGACCTTGCCCTGCTCGATCAGCGACAGGCTGGAGTGGGTGACGCCGCAGCGCTTGGCCAGCTCCCGCTGGGAGATGCCGCGCAGGGTGCGCAGGGCACGCAGTCGCGCGCCGACGTCGTCTGCCATTCGGAAACTCCTTGCCAGGCCGGCGGGCGAGCCCGCCGGCCGGCGTCTTCAGGTGTTGTCGAGCTTTTCCTTGAGCAGGGCGTTGACCTGCTGCGGGTTGGCGGTGCCCCGCGAGGCCTTCATGACCTGGCCGACGAAGTAGCCGATCATCTTGCCGCGCTTCTCGGGGGCCGCCTCGCGGTACTGGGTGACCTGCACCGGGCTGTCGGCGATGACCTGGTCGATCATCGCCTCGATGGCGCCGGTATCGGTGACCTGCTTGAGGCCGCGGGCCTCGATGATGGCGTCCGCGCTGTCGCCCTCGCCGTCCCACAGTGCGGCGAAGACCTGCTTGGCCGCCTTGCCGTTGATGGTCTCGTCCTTGACGCGGGCGACCAGGCCGCCGAGCTGTTCGGCCGTGACCGGGCTGTCGGCGATGTCCAGGCCTTCCTTGTTGAGGCGCCCGGCGAGCTCGACCTGGACCCAGTTGGCGGCCAGCTTGGCGTCGCCGCAGACGTCCCTGACCGTCTCGAAGTACTCGGCCATGGCACGGCTCGAGGCCAGCACGCTGGCATCGTAGGCCGACAGGCCCAGTTCGTCCTGGAAGCGCGCGCGCTTGTCGGCGGGCAGCTCCGGCAGCGTCTCGCGCAGGTGGTCGACGTAGGCCTGGTCGAGCACCACCGGCAGCAGGTCGGGACAGGGGAAGTAACGGTAGTCGTTGGCCTCCTCCTTGGTGCGCATGCTGCGCGTCTCGTCGGCCTCGGGGTCATAGAGACGGGTCTCCTGGACCACCGTGCCGCCGTCCTCGATCAGCTCGACCTGGCGCTCGATCTCGAAGGCGATGGCCTTCTCGACGAAACGGAAGGAGTTGACGTTCTTGATCTCGGCGCGGGTGCCCAGCGTCTCCTGGCCCTTGGGGCGCACCGAGACGTTGACGTCACAGCGCATCGAGCCCTCGGCCATGTTGCCGTCCGAGATGCCCAGGTAGGTGACGATGGCGTGGATCGCCTTGAGGTAGGCGGCGGCCTCCCTGGCGGAGCGCAGATCCGGCTCGGAGACGATCTCCAGCAGCGGCGTGCCGGCACGGTTGAGGTCGATGCCGGTCATGCCGTGGAAGTCCTCGTGCAGCGACTTGCCGGCGTCCTCCTCGAGGTGGGCGTGGTGCACGCGGATGCGCTTGGTGCTGCCATCGTCCAGGGTGATCTCGACCTCGCCGGGGCCGACGATCGGCTGGTACATCTGGCTGGTCTGGTAGCCCTTGGGCAGGTCGGGATAGAAGTAGTTCTTGCGATCGAACACCGAGGTCTCGGGAATCTCGGCGTTGATGCCCAGGCCGAACCTGACGGCCATCGCCACGGCGCCCTCGTTGAGCACCGGCAGCACGCCGGGCAGGCCCAGGTCGACGGCGCAGGCCTGGGTATTGGGCTCGGCGCCGAAGGCGGTCGAGGCCCCGGAGAAGATCTTCGACTGGGTGGCGAGCTGGACATGGACTTCCAGGCCGATCACGGCTTCCCATTGCATCAGGCGTTCTCCTTACCGAAGGCGGGCTGGCGGCGGTGCCAGTCGGTGGCTTGCTGGAAGCGGTGGGCGACGTTGAGCAACCGCGATTCGGCGAAGTGCGGGCCGAGGATCTGCAGGCCCACGGGGCGGCCGTCCACGAAGCCGGCGGGAACGCTGAGGCCCGGGATGCCGGCCAGGTTGATGGCGATGGTGTAGATGTCCTGCAGGTACATCGACACCGGATCCTTCTTGGCGCCGAGGTCGAAGGCGGGCGTGGGCGAGGCCGGGCCCATCAGCACGTCGACGTCCTCGAAGGCGTCGAGGAAGTCCTGACGGATCAGCCGGCGGACCTGCTGGGCCTTCTTGTAGTAGGCGTCGAAGAAGCCCTCGGAAAGGGTGTGGGTGCCGATCAGGATGCGCCGCTTGACCTCCTCGCCGAAGCCTTCCGCGCGGCTGCGCTTGTAGAGATCGACGAGATCGGTCGGGTTCTCGCAGCGGTGGCCGAAGCGCACGCCGTCGTAGCGCGACAGGTTCGAGGAGGCTTCCGCGGGGGCGATGACGTAGTAGGCCGGGATCGCCAGCTCGGTATGCGGCAGGCTGACCTCGCGCACGCTGGCGCCCAGCGATTCGTAGACGGCGATCGCCTCGCGCACCGCGGCCTCGACCTCGGGGGCGAGGCCGTCGCCGAAGTATTCCCGGGGCAGGCCGATCTTCAGCCCCGACAGCGAGGCCTCGAGCTCCTCGCGGTAGTCGGGGACGCCGCGGGCCACGCTGGTCGAGTCGCGCAGGTCGTGGCCGGCGATGGCGCCGAGCAGCAGCGCGCAGTCCTCGGCGGTGCGGGCCATGGGGCCCCCCTGGTCGAGGCTCGAGGCGTAGGCCACCATGCCGTAGCGCGAGACGCGGCCGTAGGTGGGCTTCAGGCCGGTGATGCCGCAGAAGGCGGCGGGCTGGCGGATCGAGCCGCCGGTGTCGGTGCCCAGCGCCGCCGGCACCAGGCCGGCGGCCACCGCCGCGGCGCTGCCGCCGGAGCTGCCGCCCGGCACCGCGGCGAGGTCCCAGGGATTCTTCACCGGGCCGTAGTGACTGTTCTCGTTGGACGAGCCCATGGCGAACTCGTCCATGTTGGTCTTGCCGAGGCTGACGGTGCCGGCGGCGGCGAGCTTCTCGACCACGGTGGCGTCATAGGGCGAGACGAAGTTGTCGAGCATCCTCGAGCCGCAGCTGGTGCGCACGCCCTGGGTACAGAAGATGTCCTTGAGTGCCAGCGGCAGGCCGGTCAGCGGCCCGGCCTTGCCGGCGGCGCGTGCCCGGTCGGCGCGGTCTGCAGCCTCGAGGGCGGCGTCTGCCGTTACGGTGATAAAGCTGTTGAGCTCGCCATCGAGGCGGTCGATGCGCGCGAGCAGCGACTCGGTCAGCTCGCGGCTGGAGAACTCGCCGGCGGCCAGGGCCGCGGCCAGCTCGGTCAGGGTCTTGTCATGCATGGGGCGTCGGGCTCCGTGGAAAGCATGTCCGGCGAACGGGGAGGGGCGTCACTCGACGACGCGGGGGACCAGGTAGAGGCCATTCTCGACGGCCGGCGCACAGCGCTGGAAGCGCTCGCGCTGGTCGGACTCGGTGACCTCGTCGGCACGCAGGCGCTGGGTGGCATCCAGCGGGTGGGCCAGCGGGGCCACGCCCTCGGTATCGACGGCCTGCAGGCGGTCGACCATCTCCAGAATGCGGCTCAGGTCATCCACGTAGCGCGCGGCTTCCCGGTCGTCCAGACCCAGGCGGGCGAGGTGGGCGGCTCGCCGTACATCTTCGGGTTCAAGCGCCATAACGTCGGCTTCCTTCAACTATGATGCGATGCCAATGCGGATCGATCGTCGCCAAGCCAGACGACGACCGATGATGCGATCCCGGATTCAGTCCGGTTCGGAAAATAGGCGAAACGGTACCACAACTCCGGGACCCGGGCATCTCGCTTGCCGCTCTGCCCCCGCGATGATACCGTTTGCGTCCGCACAGGGTTCCGGTCTGGACTAGGTGAAAGACTTCCATGTTTAAACGTTTGAGGGGGCTGTTCTCCAGCGATCTGTCGATCGACCTGGGGACCGCCAATACGCTGATTTATGTTCGCGGCCGCGGCATCGTCCTCGATGAGCCCTCGGTGGTGGCGATTCGCCAGTCGGGCAACATGCGCAGCGTCGCTGCCGTGGGCGTCGATGCCAAGCGCATGCTGGGCCGTACCCCGGGCAACATCACGGCGATCCGCCCGATGAAGGACGGCGTGATCGCCGACTTCACCGTCACCGAGCAGATGCTTCAGCACTTCATCCGCAAGGTCCACCAGAGCACCTTCCTGACGCCGAGCCCGCGTGTGCTGGTCTGCGTGCCCTGCATGTCGACCCAGGTCGAGCGCCGCGCCATCAAGGAATCCGCCGAGGGGGCAGGGGCCCGCGAGGTGTTCCTGATCGAGGAGCCCATGGCGGCGGCGATCGGCGCCGGGCTGCCGGTCGAGGAGGCCCAGGGCTCGATGGTCGTCGACGTCGGCGGCGGCACCTCCGAGATCGCCATCATCTCTCTCAACGGCGTGGTCTACTCCGAGTCGATCCGGGTCGGCGGCGATCGTTTCGACGAGGCGATCACCGCCTATGTGCGCCGTCACTACGGTAGCCTGATCGGCGAGGCCACGGCGGAGCGCATCAAGGAGGAGATCGGCTGTGCCTATCCGGGCGGCGAGCTGCGCGAGATCGACGTGCGCGGCCGCAACCTGGCCGAGGGCATTCCGCGCAGCTTCACCCTCAATTCCCACGAGATTCTCGATGCCCTGCAGGATCCGCTGTCGTCCATCGTCACCGCGGTCAAGAGCGCGCTGGAACAGTCGCCCCCCGAGCTGGCCGCCGACATCGCCGAGCGCGGCCTGGTGCTGACCGGCGGCGGCGCGCTGCTGCGCGACATCGACAAGCTGATCGCCGAGGAAACCGGCCTGCCGGTGATCGTCGCCGAGGACCCGCTGACCTGCGTGGCCCGGGGCGGCGGCAAGGCGCTGGAAATGATCGATCAGCACACCTTCGAACTGCTGTCCAGCGAGTGAGTCCGGCGGCACGCACGGCGTGCCGTCCCGGGTCGATCGTGTTCCGGTCATTGGCCAGCTCGTAGGGGAGTCGTGCTATCAAACCGCTGTTCTCGCAGGGTTCCGCCCCCGGCTATCGCATGCTGCTGTGCGCCTTCATCGCCTTCGCGCTGATGTTCGCCGAGCATCGCCTGCCGCGCGTGGCGGAGCTGCGGGCACATCTGTCCACCGTGGTCACGCCGGTGCAGTGGCTGGCCAGCCTGCCCAGCGAGGCGCTCTCCTGGGGGGCGCTGGCGGTTTCCGATCAACGCGATCTGATCGACGAGAATCGTCGGCTGCGTCGGCAGCTTCTCACCCTCTCCCATCGTGTGCAGCGCATGGCCAGCCTGTCCGCCGAGAATGCCCGACTGCGTGAGCTGCTCAACGCCGCCCGGCACCGCCGGGTTCCCTATATCACCGCCGAGCTGCTGTCGCTGGACTCCGACCCCTTCACCCATCAGATGGTGCTCGATCGTGGGCGCACCGACGGCGTCTACGTCGGGCAGCCGGTGACCGATGCCTCGGGGCTGATCGGCCAGGTGATCGCCGTGTCCGCCTACACCAGCCGGGTGCTGATGGTGGCCGACGCCAGTCATGCGGTGCCGGTGCGCGTGACGCGCAACGGGCTGCGCTTCATCGTCCAGGGAACCGGCAGCTACGACACCTTGGATGTGCTCCATGTGCCGGACACGGCGGATATCCGCGAGGGCGATCTGCTGGTGACCTCCGGGCTGGGCGGTCGCTTTCCCGAAGGCTATCCGGTGGCCCGCGTGACCCTGGTGGTGCACGATCCCGGCGCCCCCTTCGCCCGGGTCGAGGCCGAGCCGGTGGCCCAGCCCGAACGCTCGCGGCACTTCCTGATGCTCTTTCCGCCCCGGCGCACGCCCGCGGCCGGGATCAGCGACGTGGCCCGACAGGCCGCCCTGAGCGTGGCCGCCGGGGTCGCCGAGGAGGCGCCATGATCGGCTCGCTGCGCAGCCTGCTGATGACCTGGGTGACCCTGGGCCTGGCCCTGTGCCTGCAGGCCATGCCGCTGCCCGATGCCTGGCTGATCTGGCGGCCCGACTGGCTGGGCCTGATGCTGATCTACTGGTGCCTGGTGGCTCCCCGGCGGGTCGGCGTCTTCCATGGGTTCGTGCTGGGCCTGCTGATCGATCTGGTCGAGGGCGCCCCGCTCGGACAGAATGCGCTGGTGCTGTCGCTGCTGGCCTATCTGTCGCTGCTGCTCTATTCGCGCATGCGCGCCTATGCGCTGATCCAGCAGGCGGTGCTGGTATTCGTGCTGCTGGGCATTGCCCAGCTGGTCGAGCAGTGGCTGCGCACCATCTTCGGGCCCTTCGCCATCAACCTGGCCTTCCTGCTGCCGGCGCTGATCGGCGCCGTCCTCTGGCCGTGGCTGTTCACCCTGCTGCAGCTGCTGCGCCGCCGTCTCGGCGTGAGCTGACCCCCGGATGCGGCGCGCGCGTCGCCATGTTCACCGACTGGAATCAAAATCAGGAGGGCGCCATGTCCCCGGTTCTGCGTCTGGCGTCGGCCTCGCCCCGCCGCCGTGACCTGCTGGCCTCGATCGGCATCGCCGTCGAGGTCGCTCCCGTCGATATCGACGAAACCCCGCGGCCCGACGAGTCGGCCGAAGCCTATGTACGGCGCCTGGCGCGCGAGAAGGCCGAGACCGGGGCGCGGGGCAGTGCACTGCCGACGCTCGGCTCGGATACTGCCGTAGTGCAGGACGGGCGGATTCTCGGCAAGCCGCGTGATCGCGCACACGCCGCCGAGATGCTCTCGGCCCTGTCCGGGCGTGCTCATGCGGTGCTGACCGCGGTGGCGGTGGTCGGCCCGGCGGGGCTGCTCGAGACCTGCGTGACGACGCGGGTGGTCATGCGCTCTGTCGCGGCCGGCGAGATCGACGCCTACTGGGCGACCGGCGAGCCGGCCGACAAGGCCGGCGGCTACGCCATCCAGGGGCGGGCGGCGGTGTTCGTCGAGCGCATCGAGGGCAGCCACTCGGCGGTGGTCGGCCTGCCGCTGTTCGAGACCGCCGAGCTGCTGCGCCGCCAGGGGATTGCGCTGTGGCCGGCGGCGGGCGAGGCTGTGTCATAATCGTTCAGGAAGTTTTCAGCACAAGGACCGGCGCATGAGCGGTGAGGTACTGATCAATCTGACCCCGATGGAAACCCGCGTGGCGGTGGTGGAGAACGGGGTCCTGCAGGAAGCCTTCATCGAGCGCAGTCGGCGCCGGGGCATCGTCGGCAACATCTACAAGGGCAAGGTGGCGCGGGTGCTGCCGGGCATGCAGGCGGCCTTCATCGACATCGGCCTGGAGCGGGCGGCCTTCATCCATGCCAACGAGGTGATGCCGCCCAACACGCCGGCCGACGAGCAGGTCTCGATCAGCCAGCTGCTGCATCAGGGCCAGCCGCTGGTGGTGCAGGTCACCAAGGACCCGATCGGCTCGAAGGGGGCGCGGCTGACCACGCACCTGTCGGTGCCCTCGCGCTATCTGGTCTACATGCCGGACTCGCCGCATACCGGGGTCTCGCAGCGCATCGAGGACGACAGCGAGCGCGAACGCCTGCGCGGCCTGGTCGATACCTGCCTGGCGGGCATCGACACGCCGGTGTGCGGCGGCTTCATCATTCGCACCGCCGCCGAGGGCGTGGGCGAGGAGGAGCTGATTACCGACATGCAGTTCCTGCTGCGCCTGTGGCGCAAGGTCGAGCAGCGCAAGGGCAGCGCGCTCGCGCCCAGCTGCATCTACGACGACCTGCCGCTGTTCATCCGCACCCTGCGTGACGTGATGCGCGACGACATCGAGAAGGTGCGCATCGATTCCCGCGAGAACTACCACCGCCTGGTGGAGTTCGCCGAGGAGTTCATGCCGGGCATGGTCGAGCGCATCGAGTACTATCCCGGCGAACGGCCGATCTTCGACCTGTTCAGCGTCGAGGACGAGATCCAGAAGGCACTGGGGCGCAAGGTCCAGCTCAAGTCCGGCGGCTATCTGGTGATCGACCAGACCGAGGCGATGACCACCATCGACGTCAATACCGGCGGCTACGTGGGGCATCGCAACCTCGAGGAGACCATCTTCAAGACCAACCTCGAGGCGGCGACCACCATCGCCCGCCAGCTGCGCCTGCGCAATCTCGGCGGCATCATCATCATCGACTTCATCGACATGGAGGACAGCGAGCACCAGCGCCAGGTGCTGCGCGTGCTCGAGAAGTCGCTGGAGCGCGACCACGCCAAGAACAAGCTGACCGGGGTGACCGAGCTGGGGCTGGTCCAGCTGACCCGCAAGCGTACCCGCGAGAGCCTCGAACAGACGCTTTGCGAGCCGTGCCCGACCTGCCAGGGGCGCGGCACGCTGAAGACGCCGGAAACGGTGTGCTACGAGATCTTCCGCGAGATCCTGCGCGAGGAGCGCGCCTACAGCCCCGAGACCTACATGGTGCTGGCCTCCCAGGCCGTGGTGGACCGGCTGCTCGACGAGGAGTCGGCGGCGGTCGCCGACCTGGAGATCTTCATCGGCAAGACGATTCGCTTTCAGGTCGAGGGCCATTACTCCCAGGAGCAGTACGACATCGTGCTGATGTGAGCCCATGAGTTCGAGTCGCGTGACGCTGCGATGGGCCCTGACCGCGCTGGCCGTGGCGCTGGTCGTTGCCGCGCTGGTGGTGAGCGGGGCCCGCTGGATGCTGGGCCGGCTCGACGGGCAGCGCCTGGCCGCCGCCGTGGAGCAGTCGCTCGACGCCACGCTGACGGTGGAGAGCCTGCAGGGGCGGCTGCAGCGCCTGGATCCCGGCGTGACGGCCCGGGGGCTGCGGATCGTCAGCCGGGACGGGCCGAATGGCGAGGCGCGTCCTCTGCTGGAGGTCGGCAGTGCCGCCCTGCGTCTCGATACCCTGTCCAGCCTGCTGCACTGGCAGCCGGTCTTCGCCCGCGCCCGGCTGGGCGCGGTCACCGTGCATCTCTATCAGGACGACGCGGGTGGCTGGCGCTGGCCGGGTGTCGCGAGTGGCGGCGCCGCGTCGGGGGGTCTTGCGGCCGGGGGGCTCGACCAGTGGCTGGGCCTGCTGCTGCGCCAGCGCCTGAGTGTCGAGGACGTGCGGGTGGTGCTCCACGGCCGCGACGGCGAGCTGACCCTGACGGCGCCACGCCTGCTGGTGGCCGGACAGGACCGGCGCGTGCATGTCGAGGGCCAGTGGTTCGTGGAAGGGCAGAAGACGCGCTCGCTGTCGGTGGTGATGGAGGTCCAGCCCGGCGACGACGGCCTCGAGGACTTCGATGCCGCCCTCCAGGCGCGCATGGATCTGGGCAGCCTCGACCGCCTGGGGCAGCTGCTCTCCCATGGCAACGCCGTGCGCCTGGATCGCGTCTCCGGGCAGGCCTCGCTCTGGGCGCGCTGGCAGAAAGCGCGCGTCGCGGATGCCCGCCTGCAGGTCTCGGTCCCCTCGCTCAGTCTGGACAGCGACGATGGCCCGGTGGTGCTCGAGGATATCGGCGCTCGTGCCCAGTGGCGCCGTGCGCCCTCGGGCGACGGCTGGCAGGCCTGGGTGAATGCCCTGTCGCTGCGTGACGCCGACCAGTCGGCGACCGTTCTGCCGTCACGCCTGGCGCTGCGCGGGAATGACCAGGGCTGGTGGTTGCGCAGCACGCCGTTCTCGCTGGAGGCACTGGCGGCGCTGGGCGGTCGGCTGCCGCTGCCGGAAGCCGCCCGGCGGACGCTGGACGCGTTGCAGCCCCGGGGCCGGGTGCAGGGACTGCAAGTCGGCCGGCAGGCCGGCGCCTGGCAAGTGAAGGCGGCATTGCAGGGGGCGGCGGTGGATCCCTGGCAGAACGTGCCGGGGGGCGGCCCGGTGGACGCCTGGGTAGTGGCCGACGGCAAGCAGGGGCATGTCGACTTCTCGGGCGGCAAGGGAATGACGCTCCACTTTCCCGAGATCTTTCCCGATCCGCTGGTGCTGGATGCCGCCGGCGGGCGGGTCGACTGGTCGCTGGCCGAGCGCCAGCCACTGATCACCGGCAGGAATCTCCAGGTGCGCTGGCGCGATGCCCCGGTGGATGGCGGCTTCTCGCTGCGCCTGCCGGGCAACAACGCCGATCGTCGGCCGGGTCAGTTCACGCTGGATCTGGCGATGCGCGACGTCGACGCCGTGGAAACGCCGCTGGGCGAGTGGCTGCCGCTGAAGCTGTTCGATGCCGACCTGCGCGACTTCCTGACCGGCGGCATTCGCGGACGGGTGCCGCGCGGCAACCTGCATGTCGAGCAGCGCCTCGACAAGGAGGCGATGGCCGATGACGGCAATGACGGGGGCGGCGACGACCTGGGGACACGCACGCGCCTGACGCTGGACCTCGACATCGAGCAGGGGCGATTGCCCTATGATCCGAAGTGGCCGGCCCTGGAAGCGGTCAGCGGGCACCTGCACATGGTCGACGATACCCTCAAGGCGCGGGTCGACCATGCCGAGACGCTGGGGCTGGTCAGCGAGGGGGCGACGGTCTCGATGGTCGACAAGCGCCTGCGCGTCGACGGACCGGTGAGCGGCCCCGTGCAGGGCCTGCTGCAGTTTCTGGCGGCGGCGCCGATCGACGGGCTCGACGACTTCGCCGACTGGCGCGGCGAGGGGCGGGTCGCCGGGAAACTGGGTGTCGCGGTGGGGCTGGATACCCAAGGAAAGGGCGATCCGCCGGTGACGGTGGATGTCGACGCCCGGGTCGACGCTCCCTCGCTGCGGCTGCCGCAGTCCGGGCTGGTGCTGGGCAATGTCAACGGCCGGCTGAACTACCGGCATGCCGGCGATACCGACACCCTGACCGGCCAGCTCGGGGCGCGCGCCTTCCAGGGGCCGCTGCTGGCGACCTTCGATGTCGGCGGCGCCGGCGTGACCCTGGAGGGCCGTGCCCTGGCGCGCGGGCTGCTGGCCTGGGGGGGAGTCGCCGGACTGAGCGGGTTGCTGGAGGGCTACTTTCCCTATTCGGCGACGCTCGACCTGAGCGGCGCATCCCCCCGGCTTTCCCTGGACAGCGACCTGCAGGGGCTGGCCATAAGGCTGCCGGCGCCCTTCGGCAAGACCGCCGCGGCGCAAGTGCCGCTGCATTTCGAGGCGGCACAGGGGCCGCGGCGGGTCGAGGCGACCCTGAAGAATCGCCTGCGCCTGCGCTGGCGGGCGCTGGGGCCGGAGACGGGCCAGGGGCAGGTGTGGCTGGAGCAGTGGCCCGCCACGCTGCCGGCCTGGCCGGGCGACCAGGGCTGGACGGTCGACTGGCGGACCCCGCGGCTGCCGCTGACGGCATGGCAGGAAGCCCTGGCGGGCCTGGGGGGCTGGCCCGGGGGTGACGGTGGCGCCTCCGGGAGTACGGCACTGCGCCGCCTGACCCTGCAGACGCCCTGTCTTTCCCAGGCCGGGCGCTGTCTCGGCGACCTGCAGGCCCGGGCCACGCCGCTGCCGGCGCAGGGCTGGTCGGTGGATCTGCAGGGGAGTGTGGTCGCCGGACATGCCAGCTATCGTCAGCGCCGGGTGACACCGGTGTCGGTGCAGCTGTCGCGGCTCGACCTGGACGCCCTGACGCCCGACATGCCGCAGGCGACGTTGAGCGGGGAGATCGCCACCGCGCCCGAGCCGCAGCCGCTGCCCGACGGGATCGCTCGCCTGCCCGCGGGGCGTGTCGAGATCGCCACGCTGATTCGCGGCGGGCAGCGCTTCGGTCCCTTCTCGGCCAGCTGGGAGGCCACGCCGTCGCGCCTGCGCATCGCGCCGGTGTCGCTGACCCTGGGGGACATCACCGGCCAGGGCGAGCTGGTATGGGAGGCCTCGGGGAAGGAAGCGAGCCTGAGTCGTTCGCGGCTGACGCTCGAGGGCGGCGATCTGGGCAGCGCACTGCAGGCCCTCGGCCAGCCGGTGGCGGTGCGCTCGCGGCGTACACGGGTGCAGTCGCAGCTGGCCTGGCCGGGTGCGCCCTGGCAGTTCGCCCTGGCGCGCTCGCGGGGCAACATCGATGCCGAACTCGACGACGGCAGCTTCCTGACCCTGGATTCGCCCTCGGCGCGCTTGATCGGCCTGCTCAATATCGACAACCTGCTGCGCCGCCTGCGGCTGGACTTTTCCGACGTGACCGACAAGGGCACGGCTTTCGACAGCGTTCGTGGACATGCCACACTGTATGATGGTCGCCTGGAAACCCGCGGGCCGGTCAAGATCGATGGCGCCTCCACGCAGTTCAGCCTCGATGGCAGCGTGGACCTGATGGCCCGCCGGCTGGACCTGATGCTGGGCGTCACCGTACCGGTCAGCCAAAACCTGCCGCTGGCCGCCGTGCTGGCGGGCGCGCCCTACGTGGGCGGCGCCCTGTATCTGGCCGACAAGCTCTTCGGTGGCTGGCTGGATCAGGTCACGCGAATTTACTACCGCGTGCAGGGGCCCTGGACCTCGCCGCGAATCACTGTGGAAAACGCTGAATGACCCGACTCTCTCAATCGCCTCTCGATGAGGCCACGACGACCCTGCTGGTTCCCGGCGGGCTCGACGCACAGGCGCTCGAGCCGGGCCTGGCGGAAGCGCTGGGCCCGGGGATCGACTACGCCGACCTGTACTTCCAGCGCAGCTGGCAGGAAAGCTGGGTACTGGAGGACGGCGAGGTCAAGGACGCCAGTTTCAATATCGACGGCGGCGTCGGTGTGCGCGCCCTGGCCGGCGAGAAGACCGGCTTCGCCTTCTCCAACCAGATCACTGCCGAGGCGCTGGCCGAGGCCGGGCGCACGGCCTCGGGGATCGCCCGCAGCGGGGCGCGCCTGTCGCCGGTACCGATCGCCGCCGGCGGCGTGCCGGCCCGCTACGCCGGGGTCGACCCGCTCTCGGGGCTGGCTCCCGAGGACAAGATCGCCATGCTCAAGCAGGCCGATCGCGTGGCACGGGCCGCGGATCCCAGCGTGGTCCAGGTCAGCGCCTCGCTGAGCGGCGTTCACGAGGTGGTGCTGGTGCGCGCCAGCGACGGCACCCTGGCCGCGGATATCCGCCCGCTGGTGCGCTTCAACGTCAGCGTCATCGCCATGCGCGATGGCCGCCGTGAGCGCGGCAGCGCCGGGGGCGGCGGCCGCTATCCGATGTCACGCCTGCGCGACGAGAACGTGGCCGAGCGCTACGCGAAGGATGCCGTGCGCCAGGCGCTGGTCAATCTCGAGGCAGTGGATGCGCCGGCCGGGCAGATGCCGGTGGTGCTGGGTGCCGGCTGGCCGGGCATCCTGCTGCACGAGGCGGTGGGCCACGGCCTCGAGGGCGACTTCAACCGCAAGGGCAGCTCCGCCTTCGCCGGGCGTCTCGGCGAGCGGGTCGCCGCACCCGGCGTCACGATCGTCGACGATGCCACCCTGGCCGACCGGCGCGGCTCCCTGTCCATCGACGACGAGGGCACCCCGGGCGCCTGCACGCCGCTGATCGAGGACGGCATCCTCACCGGCTACATGCAGGACAAGCTCAACGCCCGGCTGATGGGCATGGCGCCCACCGGCAACGCGCGCCGCGAGTCCTACGCTCACATGCCCATGCCGCGCATGACCAATACCTACATGCTGGCCGGCCAGGCGGACCCCGAGGAGATCATCGGCAGCGTCAAGCGCGGGATCTATGCGGTCAGCTTCGGCGGCGGCCAGGTCGACATCACTTCCGGCAAGTTCGTGTTCTCGGCCAGCGAGGCCTATCTGATCGAGGACGGCCGGATCACCGCGCCGGTGAAGGGGGCGACGCTGATCGGCAACGGTCCCGAGGCGATGGGCCGGGTGTCGATGATCGGCCACGACATGGCGCTCGATACCGGCATCGGGGTCTGCGGCAAGGAGGGCCAGGGCGTGCCGGTGGGCGTGGGGCAGCCGACGTTGAAGCTCGATGAGCTGACCGTCGGCGGCACCCAGTCCTGAGCTGGACGTGCCTGCGCGGCGCCCATACGGCGTTGGAAATCGACTCGGCCTGCTCATTTACGGCCTGTAAACTCCGCGGCCTCGTCGATTTCCGCCTTGTCTGGACGTCGCTCGGCGACGTCCTGGCACTGGTACGAGGATGACACGGCGTGGGTGCCGGGTGTGTTTACACCCCCGACGTGTCGCGGATCAGCTTGAACAGCTTGCGGGCGCTGGTGGGCGGCTTGCCGCGCTCGCGCTCGCTGCGGGCGTTGCGGATCAGCTGGCGCAGGGTCTGGCGGTCGACGTCGGGATAGTCGGCGATGAAGGCCTCCAGTTCGGTCTGGTCGCCGTCGATCAGCCGGTCGCGCCAGCGCTCGAGTTTGTGGAAGGCCAGGTCGCGGCGCTGACGCTCCTGCTCGAAGCGTTCGAACACGGCGCGAATGGCGTCGAGGTCCTCGCGGCGCATCAGCTTGCCGACGTATTGCATGTGGCGTCGGCGCCCCTCGTGGGAGCGAATGCGGCCGGTTTCCTCGACGGCGGCCAGCAGGTCGTCGGAGAGCGGCAGCTGCGCGCGCTGGCCCTCGGGGAGCGCGATGATCTGTTCCCCCAGCGCCTGCAGCGCCTGCATCTCGCGCTTGCGCTGGGTCTTGCTGGGACGTTGCGGGGAGTCGTCGTGCGACTCGGGCGAATCGAAAGACATGCCATTTCCATCACGATGGGTGGGTTGGGGCAGTATACCAGCCCCCGGTAACAAGGAGATCAGGATGACTCAGGCCTTTGATGCCGAGGCGCAGCAGGCGCTTCTGGAGTCGCGGGTGGCGCTGGCGCTGGAGCAGGCGCGCCACGCCGGTGCGGATGCCTGCGAGGTCGGCGCCAGCGTCGATCAGGGCATCGAAATCAGTGTGCGCATGGGCGATGTGGAGTCCGTCGAGCTGGCCCGCGATCAGGGCTTCGCCGTTACCGTCTATCTGGGGCAGCGCAAGGGCAGCGCCTCGTCGTCGGATGCCAGCGAGGCGTCGATTCGCGACGCCGTGGACAAGGCGATGGCGATCGCCCGCTATACCGGCGAGGATCCGGCCTCGGGGCTGGCCGATGCCGAGCTGATGGCGCGCGAACTGCCGGATCTCGGGGTGCATCATCCCTGGCGGTTGAGCACCGACGAGGCGATCGAACTGGCGCTGGCCTGCGAGAATGCCGGGCGCGGCGTGGAGGGCATCAGCCAGTCCGACGGCGCGAGCCTGGCGAGCGGCGAGGGCGTGCGCGTCTACGGCAACAGCCATGGCTTTCTCGGCAGCCAGCGCGGCAGCCGCCACTCGCTGTCCTGCGTGCTGATCGCCCGCGACGACAAGGGCATGCAGCGCGACTACGACTACACCAGCGAGCGGGATCCGGCACGTCTGGCCTCGCCGGAGGCGGTGGGGCGTAGTGCGGCGGAGCGTACCGTGAGCCGCCTGGGCGCCCGGCGTCCGCGTACCGGCCGCATGCCGGTGATGTTCGCCCCGGAGATGGCCGGGGGCCTGGTCGGTCACTTCCTCAGCGCGATCGCCGGCGGCGCGCTCTACCGCCAGGCGTCCTTCCTCTGCGACAGCCTGGGCGAGCCGCTGTTTCCGGAGTGGTTCTCGCTCGTCGAGCGGCCGCGGGAACCGGGGGCGATGGCCAGCAGTCCCTTCGACAACGACGGGGTCTATACCCGCGACAACGTCTTCATCGATCGCGGCAAGGTGGCCAGCTACATGCTCTCGGCCTACAGTGCGCGGCGGCTGGGCCTGACCACTACCGGCAACGCCGGCGGCGCGCGCAACGTGCGCCTCGAGGCACCGCTCCTCCCGCGCGAGGCCCTGCTGAAGGAGCTGGGCACCGGTGTGCTGGTCACCGAGCTGATGGGCCAGGGCGTCAACGGTGTCACCGGCGACTACTCCCGCGGAGCGGCGGGCTTCTGGGTCGAGGATGGCGAGATTCGCCACCCGGTCGAGGAGTTCACAATCGCCGGCAACCTGCGCGACATGTTCGCCAACCTGCGGGCGCTGGGCGACGATATCGACACCCGGGGCAGCGTGCATACCGGCAGCTGGCTGATCGATGGCATGACCGTGGCCGGCGACTGAGCGGCCAACGCCACGGGCCGAGCGTATTCTGCCGGTTCGTGGCTCAGAGATAGAACAGGGTCGCCAGGCCCAGGAAGGCCATGAAACCCACCACGTCGGTCACCGTGGTGAGAATCACGCTGCCCGACAGGGCCGGGTCGATGTTGAGCTTCTTGAGCACCACCGGCAGCAGGGTGCCGACCAGGGCGGCGATCAGCAGGTTGATGACGATCGCCGCGGCGATGATGACGCCCAGCGCCGGGTCGCCGAACCACAGCACCGCGATGGCGGCGATGACCAGCGCCCACAGCAGGCCGTTGAGCAGGCCCACCACCAGCTCGCGGTTGAGCAGCCACTTGACGTTGCCGCCGCCGACGTGGCCCAGGGCGATGCCGCGGATCAGCACGGTCAGCGTCTGCGAGCCGGCGATGCCCCCCATGCTGGCGACGATCGGCATCAGTACCGCCAGGGCGGTGATGCGCTGGATGGTGCCTTCGAACAGGCCGATCACCGCCGCGGCCAGGAAGGCGGTGAGCAGGTTGATGCCCAGCCAGACCGCGCGCCGGCGGCTGGTGCGCCAGGCGGGCGCGAAGGTGTCTTCCTCCTCGTCCAGGCCGGCCATGCTCATCACCTGGTGCTCGGCGTTCTCGCGGATCACGTCCACCACGTCGTCGATGGTAATACGTCCCAGCAGGTGGCCGTCGGTACCGACCACCGGCGCCGAGACCAGGTCGAACTTCTCGAACAGCTTGGCGACCTCGGCATCGGGGGTCATGGCGGGAATGCTGACGCTCTCGGTATCCATCAATTCGCGAACCAGCATGGTGGTGTCCGAGACCAGCAGGCGCTCGATCGGCAGGCTGCCGATCAGCTTGTCGCCGCGGGTGACCACCAGCAGGGCATCGGTGGTGTCGGGCAGGCGCTCGTGACGGCGCAGGTAGCGCAGCACGACATCGAGGGTGATGTCCGGGCGGATGGTCACCGCATCGGTGTTCATCAGCCCGCCGGCGGTGTCTTCCGGGTAGGCGAGCACCGTCTCGAGACGCTGGCGCTCCTGGGCCTCTATCGAGGCCAGCACCTCGAGCGTGACGGTGTTGGGCAGCCGCTGCAGCAGGTCGGCCAGGTCGTCGACGTCCAGCCCCTCGGTAGCCGAGACCAGCTGCTGGGCGTTCATCCGGTTAAGAAACAGGGTCTGGAGGTCGTCGTTTAGGTATTGCAGGACCTCGCCCTGCAGTTCGGACTCGACCAGTTCCCAGAGCACCTCGCGTTCCCGCGGCGGGGTGGACTCCAGCAGATGAGCGACATCGACGGGTGCCAGGCCGCGGTTGAGCATGCGCCGGGCCTGGTCGAGGGCGCCGCTTTCCAGCGCCTCGTTGAGTCGATCCAGGCGGGGCTGCAAGCGTTCGGGATTCTGGCTCATGCGGTCTGACGTCCTCGGCCGGGTAGACACTGGCAGGCGCCATCTTAGCACTGCCTTAAGAAAAGCCGGCAGCCCCGGCGCCCCGGTGGCGTCGAGTCATTGCTCCTCGTCGAAGCGCGCCTCGAAGAGCGACTGGAGGGCGTCCAGGGCCTCCTCGGCCTGGGGGCCTTCCGCCTCGATGGTCAGGCAGGTGCCGCAGGGGGCGGCGAGCATCAGCAGCGACATGATGTTGGCGGCGTCGCCGCAGCGGGTCTGGTGGTGGACGGTGACCCGGGCCTCGTAGCCCTGACAGCACTGGACGAGCTTGGTGGCGGCCCGGGCATGCAGGCCGCGCTTGTTGGTCAGGGTCAGCTCACGGCTCGGCACGGGTCGCCCCCACGGCGGTATTGATGCCCAGCTCCCGATGGCGCAGCCGTACCTGATAGCGCCCGGCGAATATCGCGGCGAGACGTTCGGTGAGATAGACCGAGCGATGCTGGCCACCGGTGCAGCCGATGGCCACGGTCAGGTAGCTGCGATTGCTGGCCTGGTAGGCCGGCAGCCAGCGATCGAGCCAGGTGTGGACATCGTCCTGCATGGCGATGACGTCGGGGTAGCCCTCGAGAAAGTCGACGATCTCCGGGTCGCGGCCGTTGAACTGGCGAAGCCGGGGGTCCCAGTAGGGGTTGGGCAGGCAGCGGGCGTCGAAGACGATATCGGCATCGAGTGGTACGCCGCGCTTGAAGCCGAAGGACTCGAAGGTCAGGGTGAGCTGGCCGCTGCGGTGATGGGCGACCTGTTCGGCGATGCGTCCACGCAGCTCGTGCACCGACAGCTGGGAGGTGTCGATGACGAGGTCGGCGAGGTCACGGATGCCCGACAGGGCCTGCTCCTCGGATTCGACGGCTTCCGCCAGGGTCATCTCGGTGTCCCGGGTCAGCGGGTGGCGGCGCCGCGTGGCCGAGTAGCGCTCGAGCAGGATCTTGTCCTCGGAGGTCAGGTAGACCACCTGACAGTCGAGGCCGCGGGCGCGCAGGGTCTCGAGCAGCCCGGGAAATCGCTCGAGGGCGGTGGGCACGTTGCGGGCATCGATGCTCACGGCGATGCTGGAGCGGCGGGCATCGTCCTGACGGAGTTCGTCGATCAGGGGGTCGAGGAGCATGGCCGGCAGGTTGTCGATGGCATAGAAGCCCAGGTCCTCGAGGGCCTGAAGCGCGATCGACTTGCCGGAACCGGAACGACCGCTGATGATCACGAGCTGCATCGCGGCGGCTCTCCTGATGGCGGTGAAACGCGAGACACGGATCCGGCTACCCGGGTGTCTCGCCGGGGGCGTTTTCCTGGCGGCGGATGGCCTCGAGCAGTATCTCGTAGAGTTCGCGCTGGCTCTCGCTGCGACGCAGGCGGGCGCGGATGGTGGCATCGTTCATGATGCCGGCCACCTGGCCCAGCAGGGCAAGGTGGGTGTCGTCCGCCTCCTCGGGCACCAGCAGCACGAAGATCAGGTCGACCGGTTCGCCGTCGACGGCATCGAAGTCGATGGGTTCCTGCAGCTTGAGGAAGCCGGCGATCGGTGCCTTGCAGTGTGGGTTGCGCGCATGGGGAATCGCCACGCCGTTGCCGATCCCGGTGCTGCCCAGCCGCTCGCGGCCGATCAGGCGGCTGAAGACTTCCTGGCTGTCCAGGCTCGGCGTGTTCTGCGCGATGAAGGTGCTGAAGAATTCCAGCACGCGCTTCTTGCTCCCCCCGGGCACCGCGAAGAGCGTGCGCTCGGGGGGCAGGATGGCTTCCAGTGTCATGATGGGCGGAGTCAGCGAGCCCCGGCGCCTTGCGCGCGGGCCTGAGCCTTTTCCTTGTGCTTGACGAGTTGGCGATCGAGCTTGTCGGCGAGGGCGTCGATGGCGGCGTACATGTCGCCGTTCTCGGCTTCGGCGTGCAAGTCGGCACCGGCAGCGTGGAGGGTACAGGCAGCCTGGTGACGTTCCTTCTCGATCGAGAGGGTCACCTGAACCGTCGTGATGTTGTCGTAATGGCGCTCGAGACGCGTCAGTTTCTCGTTGACGTAGTCACGCAATGCATCCGTCAGTTCGACGTGATGGCCGGTGATGTTCGCTTGCATGGACACGCTCCTGTTCCGGCGGGTGGTGGCTCGATTGTAACCCTTTTTGCAGCTTAGCAAACCCCCGGGAGACGCCGATAGGCAGATGCGTCGACGCTGGTGTCCGAGGGCCTTTTCAGGCTAGTCGCTTGCGCTCGCTGGAGGAAGGGATACCCATGGCCTCGCGGTACTTGGCGACGGTGCGGCGGGCCACCTTGATGCCGTCCGCGGCCAGCAGGTCGACCAGCTTGCTGTCCGAGAGCGGCTTGCGCGGAGGCTCCTCGCCGATCAGCTTCTTGAGCCGGGCGCGGATGGCGGTGCTGGAGTGGGCGTCGCCCTCGCCGCCGACATGGCTCGAGAAGAAGTACTTGAGCTCGAAGACACCGCGCGGCGTGTGGATGAACTTCTGGGTGGTCACCCGGGAGATGGTGGATTCGTGCATCTCCACCGCCTGGGCGATATCGGCCAGGATCAGGGGCTTCATGGCCTCCTCGCCCTGGTCGAGGAAGTCCAGCTGCCGGGTCATGATCTCGCGTCCCACCTTGAGCAGGGTGTCGTTGCGGCTGGAAAGGCTCTTGATCAGCCAGCGTGCCTCCTGCAGGTGCTGCTTCATGAAGGTGTTGTCGTCGCTCTTGTCGGCGCGGCGGATCAGGGCGGCATAGTCGGGCTGGATGCGCAGGCGGGGCAGCGCCTCGGGGTTGAGTTCGATGCGCCAGCCGTCGCGGGTGCGGCGCGCCAGCAGGTCGGGGATCACGTAGTCGTTGCCGGAGGCGTCGAAGGCCTGGCCGGGGCGCGGGTCGAGGGTGCGGATCAGCGCGATCACGCTGTCGAGCTGGGCGTCGTCGAGCCGCAGCCGGCGCTTGAGCAGCTTGCGGTCGTCGGCGGCCAGTGCCTCGAGGAACTGCCGGACCAGCCGTCGGGCCTGGGGCAGCAGAGGGGTGTCGTCGGGCAGGACGCCGAGCTGCAGCAGCAGGCATTCGCGCAGATCGCGGGCCAGCACGCCGGTAGGGTCGAACTGCTGCAGGCGCATCAGCACCGCTTCCACCTCGGGGGCGCGCAGGCCCGCGAGCCCCTGGGCACGCAGGCCGTCGACGAGGGCGTCGACCGGATCGGTCAGGTAGCCGTCGGCATCGACCGCGTCGATCAGGGTCTCGGCGATGAGGATTTCGCGCTCTCCCAGGCCGGCCATGGCAAGCTGCCAGGCGAGGTGATCCTGCAGGCTTTCGCCGGCGGCATTGCGCTCGAGGTCCGGCCCCTCGTCGCTGCGCCCGCCGGAAGCAAAGTCCTGATAGGTGTCGGACCAGTCACTGTCGACGGCCAGTTCATCGGGGATGTCCTGGTTCCAGTCGTCCTCGGCCGCTTCGCTGACCGCGGTCTCGCCGAATTCCTCCTCCATCTCCAGCATGGGGTTGGACTCGAGCGCCTGCTGAATTTCCTGGCGGAGGTCCAGCGTCGACAGCTGCAGCAACTGGATGGCCTGCTGCAGCTGGGGCGTCATGGTCAGCTGCGTGCCGACCCTGAGCTGCAACGTGGGTTTCATAGCCATGACATGCCTACTTCGCTGACGGATTCGGGGATACCGTATCCCGGCCCCTCTTGCCTTGCAAGTAAATAAGCAATAAGTGTGCCACAAGGTGGCGGGCGCGGTGCGCCCTGCGGGCTAGAGCCGGAATTCGTGGCCCAGGTAGACCTCGCGGACCTTTTCACTGGCCAGGATCGCCTCGGCGCCGCCTTCGGCGATGATCTGGCCGTCGCCGACGATGTAGGCCTTGTCGCAGATGTCCAGGGTCTCGCGGACGTTGTGATCGGTGATCAGGATGCCGATGCCGCGGTCGCGCAGCTGGCGGATGATGCTCTTGATCTCGCCCACCGAGATGGGGTCGACGCCGGCGAAGGGTTCGTCGAGCAGGATGAAGGCCGGCTCGGTGGCCAGCGAGCGGGCGATTTCCACGCGACGCCGCTCGCCGCCGGACAGGCTCATGCCCGGATTGTCGCGGATGTGGCCGATATGGAACTCCTCGAGCAGCTGCTCGAGCTGCGCCCGGCGGCCCGCCCTGTCGAGGTCCCGGCGGGTCTCGAGAATGGCCATGATGTTGTCGGCCACCGACAGCTTGCGGAAGATCGAGGCTTCCTGGGGCAGGTAGCCGATGCCGGCGCGGGCACGCTGGTGCATGGGCGCACGGCTCAGGTCCAGGTCGTCGATCGCCACCTCGCCGGCATCGGCACGCACCAGGCCGACGATCATGTAGAACGAGGTGGTCTTGCCCGCTCCGTTGGGGCCGAGCAGGCCGACGATGCTGCCCTGGCCGATGGTCAGGCTGATGTCCTGGACCACACGGCGGCTCTTGTAGCTCTTGGCGAGATGGCGGGCGACAAGGGTCTTCATGCTATTCCTCGAAGCGGCGGGTTCACGGCGACGACTTGGGTGTCAGGGTCATGCGCACCCGCTGGCCATCGCTGCCCTGCGCGCTGGAGCGGGCCTGGACCTTGCGGCTGTCGAGGTAGTACTCGACGTAGGCGCCGTTGAAGGTGTCCCGGGCCTTGTGAAGCTCGGCGTTGCCGATCAGCTCGACCCGGCGCTCGCCGGCATGGTAGACGACGGTGTTGCCCCAGCCCTTCACCAGGGGCTCCTTGGGAGCGGGGCGCTGCTCCAGGTAGGCGCGCTGCTTGTCGCCGGTGGCGGTGACCTGGGTCACCTCGCCCTGGTCGTTGCGTTCGATCTCGACGCGTTCGGCCTCGAGCACCATGCTGCCCTGGGTCAGGTTGACGTCGCCGGTGTAGACGGCGGTGCCGGCACGATCATCGAGATCCAGGCGATCCGCCGCCACGTTGATGGGTTGCCGGGCATCGCTTTCCAGCGCCGAGACGCCGGGGGCGAACAATGCCAGTGCGGTCAGGCCGAGGCCGGCAAGATAGGGGCGCATCAGGTTCCTCCCTGTGGGCTGATCGGCGGATGAAAGCCCTGAACGTCGCCGTTCAGGCGCATGCGGCCGGTGTCGATCCAGGCGTCGAGCCGGTCGCCGCTGGCGTGCTGCCGGTGCTGGCGCAGCGTGGCACGGCTGTCGCTCCAGGCGTGGTAGGTGTCGGCATCGTAGTGGAGCACGTCGCTTTCCACCTGCCAGCCTTCTTCCGGAGCCTGCAGCTTGGCGTCGCCGACGAGCACCAGCGGGTTGCCGCCGGCCTCCAGCCTACCCTTGTCGGCGGTGGCAAGCCAGGTGCGGCCCTGCTTGTCGTCCAGCCGGGCTCGGGGCGTTTCCAGGCGAGTGATGTCATCGTCCGGGGTGTGCGCCAGGCGCGGGGTGGTCAGGTGCTGGTAGGCCCGGCCCGTGGCATCGAAGCGGGTCAGGCGGGCATTTTCCAGATAGTAGTCCGGCTCGCCGGTCTCGCCGGTCGGCACCGGACCGGGCAGGCCTACATCGCGCTGGTCGATGAGCGTCAGCACGCCGCCCAGGCCCACCAGGAGCAGGACCAGCAGCAGGGTGGAGAGGCGTCGGCGCGACAGGGTCATGGCGTCAGCCCTGGCCGTGGAGGTAGGTGTCGAGTACCGACGCCCAGTGTCCCTGCAGTTCGAGCAGGCCATCGCAGATCTCGCGGACCGCGCCGTGCCCGCCGCTGCGGGCGGTGACCCAGTCGGCGTGGCGGCGGATGTAGTCCGGGGCGTTGGGCACGCTGATGCCCAGACCGGCGCGCTGGATGGGGGCCAGATCGGGCAGGTCGTCGCCACAGTAGGCTGCCTGCTCCCAGCTCAGCCCTAGCTTGTCGAGCAGCTGGCGCAGCAGGTCGAGCTTGGCGTCGTTGCCCTGATAGACGTGCTCGATGCCCAGTGCGGCGGCGCGGCGGCTGACCATGGACGAGGTGCGCCCGGTGATCAGGGCGATCTCGATGCCCGCCTGGCGCAGCAGCTTGATGCCCTGGCCGTCCTGGGTGTGGAAGCTCTTGATCTCCTGGCCGTCGGACTGAAAGTGCAGCCGCCCGTCGGTCATCACGCCGTCCACGTCGAGGGCCAGCAGCCTGACGCGGCGGGCGCATTCCACGAGGCGCGGGTGATTGAGGCGCGGATCCAGAACCATGGCGTTCTCCTCCTGTCGGTGGGCGGGGTGCGGGGCTCGGCTCAGATGACGCCGCTGGCCAGCAGGTCGTGCATGTGCAGGGCGCCGATCGGGCGCTCGTCGGCATCGACCACCGCCAGGGCGGTGATGCGATTGTCCTCCATCAGCTTGACGGCCTCGGCGGCCAGCACCTCGGCGCGGATGCGCTTGCCGCCTCGCGTCATGACGGCATCGACGCTCAGGTCATGCAGGTTGGCGTGCTGATCGAGGGTGCGGCGCAGGTCGCCGTCGGTGTAGACCCCGCAGAGCCGGCCGTCGGCATCGATCACGCAGGTGAAGCCCAGCCCCTTGCGGGTGATTTCCAGCAGGGCGTCGCGCAGCGGGCTGCCCAGCGTCACGCGCGGCAGCCGCTCGCCGGTGTGCATGAGGTCCTCGACCTTGAGCAGCAGTCGGCGGCCGAGGCTGCCGCCGGGGTGCGACAGGGCGAAGTCCTCGGCGGTGAAGCCGCGGGCCTCGAGCAGGGCCACCGCCAGGGCGTCGCCCAGCGCCAGGGCGGCGGTGGTCGAGGCGGTGGGGGCGAGATCCAGGGGGCAGGCCTCGCGGGACACGCCGGCGTCGAGGTGCGCCTGGGCGTAGCGGGCCAGCGTGGAGCCGGGGCGGCCGGTCATGCTGATCAGCGGGGTTCCCATGCGCTTGAGCAGCGGCAGCAGGGCCGTGACCTCGGCCGTCTCGCCGGAGTTCGACAGGGCGAGCACCACGTCGCGCGGGGTGATCATGCCCAGGTCACCGTGGCTGGCCTCGCCGGGGTGCACGAAGAAGGCCGGCGTACCGGTGCTGGCCAGGGTGGCGGCGATCTTGCGAGCGACATGGCCGGACTTGCCCATGCCGGTGACCACGACGCGCCCCTGGCAGGTCAGCATTAGGCGGCAGGCCGTGTCGAAGTCGTCCGAAAGCTTGCCCTCGAGCGCGGCGATGGCCTGCTGTTCGATGTGCAGGGTGCGGCGGGCGCTGTCACGAAAGGCGAACTGGGGATCGATGGTCATGACGTCGTCGTGGGTGCCGGTCGGGAGATGGGCGCCCGATACGGGCGTCGCGGATGAACGGTCGCCCATTAAACGGGTTGCGCGGGGGGCTTGCAAGCGCCGTCAGTGGGGTATGGCAACAGTAATATTAGTTAGGATACAATGTTCGATAATTTCCGCTCATCAGGTTGCGCCAATGGACGATTCGTTGCTCGTCGATGTGGAGGGGCTGCATTTCTCACGTGGCGAGAAGGAAATCTTTCGCGGCCTCGACTTGCAGGTCCCCCGCGGCAAGATCACGGCGATCATGGGCCCCAGTGGTACCGGCAAGACCACGTTGCTCAAGTTGATCGGCGGCCAGCTGTATCCGGATGCCGGCCGGGTGCGCATCGCCGGCCAGGATGTTCATCGCCTGCCGCGCCGCACGCTGTTCCGGCTGCGCCGGCGCATGGGCATGCTCTTTCAGAGCGGGGCGCTGTTTTCCGATCTGTCCGTCTACGAGAACGTGGCCTTCCCGCTGCGGGTGCACACCGACCTGCCGGAAGCGATGATTCGCGACATCGTGCTCATGAAGCTGGAGGCCGTGGGCCTGCGCGGGGCGCGTGCCCTGATGCCCTCCGAGCTGTCCGGCGGCATGCTGCGCCGGGTGGCGCTGGCCCGGGCGATCGCGCTGGACCCCGAGCTGATCCTCTACGACGAGCCCTTCGTCGGCCAGGATCCCATCTCGATGGGGGTGCTCGTGCAGCTGATCAAGACGGTCAATCAGGCGCTGGGGCTGACGGCGGTGGTGGTGTCGCACGACATCAAGGAGACGCTGTCGATCGCCGATTACGTCTACGTGATTTCCGATGGTCAGGTGATGGCCCACGGCACGCCCGCGACCCTGAACGTCGACCAGGACGATCGCGTTCGCCAGTTCATCCACGGTGAGCCGGACGGCCCGGTGCCCTTCCACTATCCGGCGCCGGACTATTTCACCGATATCATGACGGGGAGGGCGTCATCGTGAGTCATGAGCACGCACGTCGCCGCGGGGCATCGCGCCGTCAGCCGGTGCGCCAGATCATGGCACTGGGGCGCGGCACGCTGGACATGATCGATGCCCTGGGGCGGGCCGGCCTGTTCCTGATGCTGTCCTGCCTGGGCATTCCGTCGCGCGAGGGCATTCGCCTGTGGCTGCGCCAGATGCACTTCGTCGGTGTCATGTCGCTGGCCATCGTGCTGGTGTCGGGGCTGTTCATCGGCATGGTGCTGGCCCTGCAGGGCTACACCATTCTGGTGGACTTCGGTGCCGAGGACGCGCTGGGGCAGATGGTGGCCCTGTCGCTGCTGCGCGAGCTGGCACCGGTGGTCTCGGCCCTGCTGTTCGCCGGGCGGGCGGGCTCCGCGCTGACCGCCGAGATCGGGCTGATGAAGGCCACCGAGCAGCTGACCAGCATGGAAATGATCGGTGTCGACCCGCTGCGCCGGGTGATCGCCCCGCGACTGTGGGCCGGCTTCGTGTCGCTGCCGCTGCTGACCATCGGTTTCAGCGTGGTGGGCATCTGGGGGGGGTACCTGGTGGGCGTCGAGTGGCTGGGCGTGTTCGAGGGCTCCTACTGGAGCAACATGCAGGGCAGCGTGGGCTTCGTCGCCGATATCGGCAACGGGCTGATCAAGAGCCTGGTGTTCGCCATGGTGGTGACCTGGATCGCCGTGTTCCAGGGCTATGACCTGATTCCCACCTCGGAAGGCATCTCGCGGGCGACCACGCGCACGGTGGTGTATTCCTCGCTGGCGATTCTGGGGCTGGATTTCGTGCTGACGGCGATGATGTTTGGAGAGATCGGATGAAGCGCAGCAAGATGATGGAGTTTGGTGTCGGCCTGTTCATGCTGGCCGGCATTCTGGGGCTGGTGTTCCTGGGGCTGCGCGTCAGCGGCCTGGGCAGCGGCGTGGGGGGCGACACCTTCACTCTGAACGCCAATTTCGCCAACATCGGCGGCCTCAAGGTGCGCTCCAAGGTGACGGTCTCGGGGGTGGAAGTCGGTCAGGTGACCGGCATCGAGCTGGACCCCAAGTGGTACGACGCCCGGGTCACCATGGCCATCGACAGCAAGCTGGAGGGGCAGCTGCCCCGTGACAGCACCGCGGCGATCCTGACCGCCGGGTTGCTCGGCGAACAGTATGTCGGCCTGTCGCTTGGCGGGGCTCCGGACACCCTGAAGGATGGCGATACCATCCGCGATACCCAGCAGGCGCTGGTGCTGGAAGAGCTGATTCAGCAGTTTGTCTCGAACATGGTGAAGAACTGAGTCACGGGAGGTTATCGATGAAGACGATCGCAAGGTACCCGAGGTCCTTCGGCTGGCTGGCCATGCTGCTGCTGACGGGGGGGCTGCTGATCAGTCAGCTTGCCCTGGCCGAGGCCCAGAACCCCGAGCAGATGATCCGCAACAGCGTCAATCAGCTGATGGACAAGCTCGAAGGGCGCAAGGACTACTACACTCAGCACACCAATGAGCTCGAGGCGCTGGTCGACGACAGCCTGCGGGACGTGGCGGATTTCCACTATATCGCCGCCAGCGTGATGGGGCGCTATTTCCGCAGCGCCTCGCCCGAGCAGCGCTCGCGCTTCGCCAAGACCTTCCGCCAGACGCTGATCGACACCTATGCCAAGGGGCTGGTGACCTTCGACTATCGCGATATACGGGTGGTCGGCAGCACCACCGGCCGCTACGAGGATCAGGCCAGCGTCGACATGGAAGTGGTCGCCGACGACGGCAAGGTCTACCCGGTCAACTACACCCTGCGCCGCACCGATGACGGTCAGTGGAAGGTGGTCAACGTGATCGTCAACGGCATCAACCTGGGGCTGACCTTCCGCAACCAGTTCGACCAGGCGATGCGCGACCAGAACCACGACTACGACGCGGTGATCAGCAACTGGGCGCCGGAGGTTGGCACCGACGAGCTGGAAAAGGGGAGCCAAGGGTGACCCTGCTGCTCGAGCAGGCCGGAGTGCGGCTCGAGGTGCGCGACATGACGCTGCTGGCCAGCGGCGAGGCGGACTTCGACGTGGCGACGGCACTGGCCGCCCAAGGCCGGGAATGGCTCGACGCGCAGGCCGCCGGGGCTCGAGTCCGTTTCGACCTGACCGGCGTCAATCGCGCCAGCAGTGCCGCGCTCAGCGTGATGCTGGAGTGGCTGCGCTGTGCCCGGCGGGGGCAGCTCGAGGTGGCCGGGGTGTGTCTTTCGGCGCCGCTGGCCCGGCTGACCGCCATGGCCGGCCTCGAACCGCTGCTGCCCCGCCTCGAGACCGCCGAATAGACCCCGGGCAGGCCGACGCCATCGCCATTCGGGGCGCTTTTCATTACCATGGGCGATTCACGAGATTCATGACCCGCCGACCGGTTCGGCGGGTGCTTCATTGCCGATAGGAGTCGCCGCGACCCATGCAACCCAGTGACGTCAAGGCTTTGCTCGAAGCCCGCATCGACGGATGTGAATTCTTCATTCAGGGAGAAGGCTGCAATTTCCAGGTCATCGCCGTCGGCGACGTGTTCGACGGCCTGTCGCCGGTCAAGCGCCAGCAGCTGATCTACTCGGCACTTTCCGACGAGATCGCCAGCGGCGCCCTGCATGCGGTGAGCATCAAGACCTACACGCCGACCCAGTGGCAGTCGGCGCCCGAAAACCCCCGGGTCGAGTGATACGATCACATGGACAAGCTGATCATCACCGGTAACGGGCCGCTCGAGGGCGAGGTCTGGGCGAGCGGGGCCAAGAACTCGGCCCTGCCGATCCTGGCGGCCACGCTGCTCGCCGACGAGCCGGTCACCATCGGCAACCTGCCGCACCTCCAGGACATCACCACCACGCTGGAGCTGCTCGGCCACATGGGGGTCGAGCCGGTGATGGGCGAGAAGATGACCATCCAGCTGGACGGTTCCCAGGTGCGCGACAGTCACGCGCCCTACGAGCTGGTCAAGAAGATGCGCGCCTCGATCCTGGTGCTCGGCCCGTTGCTGGCGCACTTCGGTGCCGCCGACGTGTCGCTGCCGGGCGGCTGCGCGATCGGCACGCGCCCGGTCGACCTGCATATCCAGGGGCTCAAGGCGATGGGCGCCGACATCCGGGTCGAGGGCGGCTACATCCGGGCGCGTACCCGGGGGCGCCTGAAGGGCGCGACCATCTTCTTCGACACCGTGACCGTGACCGGTACCGAGAACCTGCTGATGGCGGCGGCGCTGGCCGACGGTGTCACGGTGCTGGAAAACGCCGCCCGCGAGCCGGAAGTGGTCGATCTGGCCGAATGCCTGATCGCCATGGGGGCGAGGATTCGCGGCCACGGCACCGACACCATCACCGTTGAGGGCGTCGAGCGGCTGCACGGCTGCCACTACGACGTGATGCCGGACCGCATCGAGACCGGCACCTTCCTGGTGGCGGCGGCCGCGACCCGCGGGCATGTGCGGGTCCGCAACACCCGTGCCGACATCCTCGAGGCTGTGCTCGCCAAGCTCGAGGAGGCCGGTGCCACGGTGCGCCATGCCGACGACTGGATCGAGCTCGACATGCGTGGACGTCGTCCGCGAGCGGTGAGCGTGCGGACCGCGCCCTATCCCGCGTTTCCCACCGACATGCAGGCCCAGTTCGTGGCCCTGAACTGTGTCGCCGAGGGCACGGGACGGGTCGTCGAGACGATCTTCGAGAACCGCTTCATGCACGTGCAGGAGCTCAAGCGGATGGGCGCCGACATCGCGCTGGAGGGCAACACGGCGGTGGTCTCCGGCGTCGGCACGCTGTCCGGCGCGCCGGTCATGGCCACCGACCTGCGGGCCTCGGCCAGCCTGGTGGTGGCGGCGATGGTGGCCGAGGGCGAGACCCTGGTCGATCGCATCTATCACATCGATCGTGGCTACGAATGCATCGAGGAAAAACTTCAACTACTGGGGGCCCGGATCCGTCGCGTTCCCGGGCACTGAGGTGTCGCCTCGTCCCGGCGCGTGCCGGGGCGGTGGCCGGCTGACCTGCACCCACCAACCGCGGTTGTCGCAATGTCGAAGCAATTGATTCTGGCCCTGTCGAAGGGGCGCATACTCGAGGAAACCCTGCCGCTGCTGGCCGATGCCGGCATCGAGCCGGCCGAGGATCTGGGCAAGAGCCGCAAGTTGCTGTTCGATACCAATCTCGAGGACGTCAAGCTGGTGGTGATCCGTGCCACGGACGTGCCCACCTATGTACAGATGGGTGCCGCCGACCTGGGCGTGGCGGGCAAGGACGTGCTGCTCGAGCATGGCGCCGAGGGGTTGTACGAGCCCCTGGACCTGGAGATCGCCGGCTGCCGGTTGATGACGGCGGGCATCACCGGCGCGGTGCCGGTGCATGCACGGCGTCGTGTGGCGACCAAGTTCGTCAACTTGGCGCGACGCTACTATGCCGAGCAGGGCATTCAGGCCGAGGTCATCAAGCTGTACGGGGCCATGGAGCTGGCGCCCCTGATGAATCTGGCCGACGAGATCGTCGACATCGTCGACACGGGCAACACGCTGCGTGCCAACGGCATGGAGCCCCGTGAGCTGATCGCCGACATCAGCACACGTCTGGTGGTCAACAAGGCGTCGATGACCATGAAGCATGCGCGTCTCAAGCCGTTGATCGAGCGGTTGCGCGATGCGGTCGCCACGCGTCGCGGCGCGCCGGTGCGCGAGTGACGAACGGCTTGTACCGAGCGAGAGAAAGAGGAGTGTCACCGATGGCCGAGCGTGCCACAGCGAATTTCACGATGCCCCGGCTCGACACCCGCGAGACGGATTTCGAGGCGCGGCTGGATGGGCTGCTGGACTGGGAAGGCGTGTCCGACGCGGAGGTGCAGTCGCGTGTCGCGGGCATTCTTCAGGATGTTCGCAGCCGCGGCGATGCGGCGCTGGTCGAGCTGACCGCGCGCTTTGACCGGCTCTCGGTCGCGGACATGGCGTCGCTGACGCTGTCCGCCGAGCGCCTGGCCGCGGCCTACGAGGGCCTGCCCGAGGCGCAGCGGGAGGCGCTGGGACATGCTGCCGAGCGCATCCGGCGCTATCACCAGCATCAGAAGCCCGAATCCTGGCAGTACACCGAGGCGGACGGCACCGTGCTGGGGCAGAAGATCACCCCGCTGGACCGTGCCGGTATCTATGTGCCCGGCGGCAAGGCGGCCTATCCGTCATCGGTGCTGATGAACGCGATCCCGGCGCATGTCGCCGGGGTGAGCGAGATCATCATGGTGGTGCCCACACCGGACGGGGTGCTCAACGAGCTGGTGCTGGCCGCGGCGCACCTGGCGGGGGTCGACAAGGTCTTCACCGTGGGCGGTGCTCAGGCGGTGGCTGCACTGGCCTACGGCACCGAGAGCGTGCCGCGGGTCGACAAGATCGTCGGCCCCGGCAATATCTACGTGGCTACCGCCAAGCGGGCGGTCTTCGGTCAGGTGGGCATCGACATGATCGCCGGTCCGTCGGAAATCCTGGTGGTCTCGGATGGCGGTACCGATCCCGAGTGGCTGGCCATGGACCTGTTCTCGCAGGCCGAGCATGACGAGGACGCCCAGGCGATCCTGGTGAGCTGGGACGACGCCCACCTGGATGCCGTCGAGGCGGCGATCGAGCGGCTGTTGCCCACCATGGAGCGCGAGGCGATCATTCGCCAGTCGCTGCAGGCCCGTGGTGCGCTGATTCGCTGCCGTGATCGCGACGAGGCACTGGCGCTGACCAATCGCATCGCGCCGGAGCATCTCGAACTGTCGGTGGCTGAGCCGGACGCCCTGCTGGCGCAGGTGCGCCATGCCGGTGCCATCTTCATGGGCCGCTACACGGCGGAAGCCCTGGGTGATTACTGTGCCGGGCCCAACCACGTGCTGCCCACCTCGGGCACGGCGCGCTTCTCGTCGCCGCTGGGAGTCTACGATTTCCAGAAGCGCTCGTCGCTGATCCACTGTTCCGCCGAGGGCGCGGCGACCCTGGGGCGCACCGCCTCCGTGCTGGCGCGTGGCGAGTCGCTCACCGCCCACGCCCGCTCCGCCGAGAACCGCATCCCTGACGCCGACTAGGCGCCACCCGCCGCCGGCTGCCGAGCCGGCGGCGCCCTTCGCCTCAGCCTGACGGATTGCCCTGGTTGGGTATCGGGCGTTCTCCCACTTCGATCGTCACCGTGCGACGTTCGCCGCCGCGGATGATCGTCACCGGCAACTGTGTGCCGGGCTTGATCTCGGCGATATCGGCCATGGCCACGCGGGGGTCGAGAATCGGCTTGCCGTCGATGGCGGTCATCACATCACCGGGTTGCAGTCCGGCCTTGTCGCCTGGACCGTTGGGCAGCACGCTGGAAATCACCACGCCCTGGGCGGCCTTGAGGCCGAACGAGGCCGCCAGATTGGGGGTGATCTCCTGGGCCTCGATGCCCAGCCAGCCGCGAATCACCCGGCCGTGGGTGATGATCTGGCGGAGAATCTCGCGTGCCAGGTTGGTGGGGATGGCGAAGCCGATGCCCTGCGAGCCGCCCGAGCGCGAGAAGATCGCCGTGTTGATGCCCACCAGCGCGCCCTGGGCGTTGACCAGCGCGCCCCCGGAGTTGCCGGGGTTGATCGCCGCGTCGGTCTGGATGAAGTCCTCGTAGGCGGACAGCCCCAGATGGTTGCGCCCCGTTGCGCTGATGATGCCCATGGTAACCGTCTGGCCGACCCCGAACGGGTTGCCGATGGCCAGGCTGACATCGCCCACGGCGATCTTTTCGGAGTCGGCCAGGCGAATCACTGGCAGCTTCCCGAGGTCGATCTTCAGCACCGCCAGGTCGCTGTCGGGATCGGTGCCGACCAGCGTGGCCAGGGTCTCGCGACCGTCGCGCAGCGCCACCTGAATCTGGTCGGCGCCCTGGATCACGTGATTGTTGGTCAGGACATAGCCTTCGTCACTGACGATCACCCCCGAGCCCAGGCTGGACAGCAGGCGCTGGCGGCGGGGCATGTCCTTGCCGAAGAACTGCCGGAAGAAGGGGTCGGACATCAGCGGGTGCTGTTCGCGCTGGACCACTCGCGAGGAGTAGACATTGACCACCGCCGGCGCGGCCACGGCGACGGCGGTGGAGTAGCTGACCGGGCCCGCGCCGCGCTTCATGGGAGCGGCCTCGCGCAGCTCGGGGGCAGCCCGTGTTGGGGCGTCGGCGGTGGGTGTCGCCGTCGCCGCGGGCGGCGAGACCGTCTCGGGAGCGGCGGCGGAGTCGGGGTTGCCGAGCAGTCGCGGGAACTGATCCAGCAGCACCACGGCCAGCAGAATTCCGGTGATCACGGGCCAGAGCAGGGGCATCACGAAGCGGCGCATGAAAAATCCTTGGATGCGGGAGGCGTGCACCGGGTGTCTCGAAGCCGGTGGAGGCAGCCATTACAATGGGCGGATTGTAACACTGCCGTGAATCGAATGCTGGAGGAGTGATGGTTGCACGTGATCGCGTGGTGGACGCCTGTACCCGACTGCTGGCGCCCGAACGCTTCAAGGATTATACCGAGAACGGCCTGCAGGTGGCCGGGCGCGAGTCGGTGGGCCGCGTGCTCAGCGGTGTCACCGCCTGCCAGGCCCTGCTGGACGAGGCGGTGGCCTGGCAGGCCGATCTGGTGCTGGTGCATCACGGCTACTTCTGGAAGAACGAGCCGGTGGCCGTGACCGGCATGAAGCGCCGGCGCCTGGCGACGCTGCTGACCCATGACATCAACCTGCTGGCCTACCACCTGCCGCTGGATGCCCACTCCGAGCTGGGCAACAACGCGCAGCTGGCCGAGCGTCTGGGGTTCCGGGTCGACGGCTGTGCCGATGGCGAACTCGGCGAGGGGCTGCTCTGGCTGGGCGAGCCGCCGCAGGCGCTGGATACCCGGGCGATGAGCACGCACCTGGCGTCGCGGCTGGGGCGTGAGCCGATGACGGTGCCGGGGCACGAGCGGGCGATTCGTCGTGTCGCCTGGTGCACCGGCGGCGCTCAGGACATGATCGCTCGAGCCTGTGAGGCGGGAGCGGACGCCTTCATCTCCGGCGAGATTTCCGAGCGTACCACCCACATGGCGCGCGAGATGGGCATCAGCTATTTCGCCGCCGGCCATCACGCCACCGAGCGCTACGGGGTTCAGGCGCTGGGCGAATGGCTGGCCGCCGAGCTGGGCGTCGAGCACCGTTTCGTGGATATCGACAATCCGGCCTGATGGGGCGGACGCGGGGCGGAAGAACCGCGGCGCCCGTCCGGGCGCCGGGGCAAGGGAGGCATGTGCCGACGTGTTCGCTCAGTAGCGGACCGGGGTTTCGCCGTTGCGGACGGTGTCGTCGTCTCGCTGCAGGCCGAAGTCCTCGGACAGGGTGCCGTGACTGCCGTCCGCGTAGTCCCGCGGGGTCGTCGAGACCTCTGCCGCGTCGCTTTCGGCCGGCTCGCCGTCGGCACCGCCGAGACGGCGCTTGAGCGCCGGATCGTCGCTCAGCTGCTCGGCGCTGCGGGCCAGCTGGCGTTCGAGCTCCTGACTCTGGCGCTGGATGTTGGTCACCAGGTCGGCGGCGCGGGACAGATGGTCGTTGAGGTGGCCGCGCATCTGGCTGAGTTCCAGCTCGCTCTCCGCCAGCCGCTGGCGGGTCTTCTGGTTGCGGGCGACATTGGCGTTGAGCAGGTGATAGCCCAGCGCGCCGACACCCACGCCGGCCAAGAAGCCGGCGATGGCCAGGATCCAATCGATGTTGCTCTGATACACGTCGTTCCCCTTGATTGCTCGCGATTGCCATGCCGGAGGCATGGCCGGCCGGGTCCGGTCCTGTGGTACCCGGGCGAGAATATTATACGGGGCAGGGTCGCGCGCGGGTCAACGCATGGCGTCGCCCATGATTCATTCGGCGTCGGCGCGTATAATAGCGGGCTCATTGACCGCAGCCGAGGACCGTTCGACGACAATGACCTCGTCCATCACGCCATCTTCCGCCGGTGGCCGGCAGGCCGCCGCGCACACGCCCATCGAACGCTATCGCAGTGACCTGCAGCGCGAGGGCTTTCAGCATGATGCCGCCCAGGAGCGGGCCGTCGCCCATCTTCAGCGACTGTACGACGACCTGGTCGCCACGCCGCGCCGCGAACTGGCGCCGGGCGGCGCCGACGCCGGCAGCGGCCTGAAGTCGCGCGTCGCCCGCCTGTTCGGCAAGCGCGAGAGCGTGCCGAGCCGGCCGGACGTGCCCGAGGTTCAGGGGCTGTACTTCTGGGGCGGTGTCGGTCGCGGCAAGACCTACCTGGTCGATACCTTCTATGAGGCACTGCCGTTTCCGGACAAGATGCGCACCCATTTCCATCGCTTCATGCAGCGGGTGCACAACGAGCTCGACCACTATCGCGGCGAGAAGAATCCGCTGACGCTGATCGCCGCCAAGTTCGCGGCGGAAGCCCGGGTGATCTGCTTCGACGAGTTCTTCGTCAAGGACATCACCGACGCGATGATTCTGGCCAACCTGCTCGAGGCGCTGTTCGCCCAGGGCGTGGTGCTGGTCGCGACCTCCAACATCGTGCCCGACGACCTGTACAAGAACGGCCTGCAGCGAGCGCGCTTCCTGCCGGCCATCGATCTGGTCAAGCGTCACTGCGAGGTGGTGAACGTCGATGCCGGGGTCGACTATCGCCTGCGCGCGCTCGAACACGTCCCCCTGTTCCATTCGCCGCTGGACGACGCGGCGGATCGGCAGCTGGAACGCAGCTTCCGCAAGGTGGCCGGCACGGACGGGGAGACCGACGTGCCGATCGAGATCAATCATCGCGTGCTGACGGCCCGGCGGCTGCACGAAGGCGTCGTGTGGTTCGAGTTCGCGACCCTGTGCGACGGGCCGCGTAGCCAGAACGACTACATCGAGCTGGCGCGCGAGTTTCATACCGTGCTGATGGCCAACGTGCCGCAGATGGGGCGAGCCAGCGACGACCAGGCCCGGCGCTTCATCAATCTGGTCGACGAGTTCTACGATCGCGGCGTCAAGCTGCTGATGTCGGCGGCCGTGCCGGTGGCGTCGCTCTACCCCGAGGGCAGCCTGGCCTTCGAGTTCGAGCGGACCCTCTCCCGGCTGCAGGAGATGCAGTCGCGGGAATACCTGGCGCTGCCCCACAAACCGTGATGCGGCCCCTTAACCTGGGCGAGTGAAGCATGTACAATGCGCGCTCGCTCGACCGTTGTCGGCTCATCGCAGGCCGGCAACCAAGAAAAATAGGGATGGCCAACCGCCGATGGCGCAAGGCCCAATACATCAATTGGTGATTCAATCCATGAAGACGTTCAGTGCTAAGCCGCAGTCCGTCAAGCGCGACTGGTATGTCGTCGACGCTGCGGACAAGACACTCGGTCGCCTGGCCACCGAAATCGCTCGCCGCCTGCGTGGCAAGCACAAGCCCGAGTACACGCCGCACGTCGACACCGGCGACTACATCGTCGTGGTCAACGCCGAGAAGGTCCGCGTGACCGGCAACAAGGCCCAGGCGAAGAACTACTACCGTCATACCGGCTATCCGGGCGGTCTGCGTTCCATGAACTTCGAGCAGATGATCGATCACGCGCCGGAGCGGGTCATCGAGGCGGCCGTCAAGGGCATGCTGCCGAAGGGGCCGCTGGGCCGTGCCATGTATTCCAAGCTCAAGGTCTATGCCGGTACCGAGCATCCGCATGCCGCGCAGCAGCCGCAAGAACTGAACATCTAAAGGATATTTCGCCATGTCACAGCAGTATTACGGTACCGGCCGTCGCAAGACTTCCACGGCCCGCGTATTCCTCAAGCCGGGCACCGGCAAGATCACCGTCAACAACCGCGAGCTGGGTGAATACTTCGGCCGCGTGACCGCCCAGATGGTGGTGCGCCAGCCGTTCGAGCTGACCCAGACCGGCGAGCAGTTCGATGCCTACATCACCGTCACCGGTGGCGGCGGCTCCGCCCAGGCCGGCGCGATCCGCCATGGCCTGACCCGCGCGCTGATCAGCTACAACGAAGAGTTCCGCAAGCCGCTGCGCGAAGCCGGCTACGTGACTCGCGACGCTCGCGAAGTCGAGCGCAAGAAAGTGGGTCTGCGCAAGGCGCGCCGTCGTCCGCAGTTCTCCAAGCGTTAAGACGACGCGGCATCGCGACCGCACAGGCGCCCGGGCCAATGGCCCGGGCGTTTTCAATTCTGCCGTGGGCAAGCCGGCCGGCGGGTTGCGCCGGGTTGCGGAGAGCATGATCGGGGCTGCCCTTGCGCCGGGCTTCTCGTGTTATCATGCACCGCTCGAACTGATGCGAGGAACTGTTACATGGGTGTAGTGGCCAAGCGGTCGTCCATGACCTTCTACTCCGGCAGCGATGATCATTACAGTCACCGCGTGCGCATTGTGCTGGCCGAGAAGGGTGTCGCCGTCGACATCATCGAGGTCGGCGAGGACAGCCGTCCCGCCGAACTGGCGGATCTCAACCCCTATAACAGCGTGCCGACGCTCCTGGATCGCGACCTGGTGCTCTACGAGTCCAAGGTCATGATGGAGTATCTCGACGAACGTTTCCCGCATCCGCCGCTGCTGCCGGTCTACCCGGTGGCGCGGGCCCAGAGCCGGCTGTGGATGCATCGCGTCGAGCGGGAATGGTGCCCGCTGGTCGAGACCATCGTCTCCGGCAGCAAGAAGGACGCCGAGCGGGCCCGCAAGGAGCTGCGCGAGAGCATCGTCGGCATCTCTCCGATCTTCGAGGACATGCCGTACTTCATGAGCGAGGAGTTCTCGCTGGTGGACTGCTGCATGGCGCCGCTGCTCTGGCGGCTGCCGGCACTGGGCATCGAGCTGCCGGAGAAGCAGATCAAGCCGCTGATGGGCTACATGGAGCGGCTGTTCTCGCGGGAGGCCTTCAAGGCGTCGCTGACCGAGACCGAGCGCGAGATGCGCACCTGAATTCACAGTGCGGCCGCCACCCGGCGGCCGTGTCATCGGAGGGTCTGTGCATGCAGTCTAGCCGTCCCTATCTGGCCCGCGCCCTGTACGAGTGGTTGCTGGACAACGACCATACACCCTACATCGTCGTCGATGCCGAGCACGACGGGGTTCAGGTGCCGTCGCAGTTCGTCCAGAACGGGCAGATCGTGCTCAATGTCGCGCCGAGTGCGGTGCGCGAGCTTCACATGGCGAATGACGTCATCACCTTCAACGCCCGTTTCGGGGGGCAGCCGATGCAGGTCATCGTGCCCTGCGAGGCCCTGATCGCCCTCTATGCCCGCGAGAACGGGGTCGGCATGGTCTTCGGCCACGAGCCGGTGATGCCCGGTGCTGAGGAGGCCGACGAGGCCGGCGCGCCGGAGGCGCCGTCCCGTGAGACACGCCCGTCGCTGGAAAGCGTCGAGGGTCGTGGCGAGGAAGCGGAGACGTCCGCGGCGGAGGACGAGGAGTGCGAGGCTTCGTCCCGGGATCGCAAGAAGGGGCGTCCGTCGCTGCGCGTGATCAAGTAGCGCTGCTGGCGAATCCGCCAGGACCATCGCAACGACGCCGCGGGGCCGAGCCTCGCGGCGTCGTTGCGTCAGTGCCGTCAGTTCAGGTAGTCGAAGATCTTGACGATGCGCTGCACGCCGCTGATGTCCGAGACTTCATTGACGATGCGCTGGGCCTCATCGCGGGTCACCATGCCCATCAGGTAGAGAGTGGCGTTTTCCGCGATCACCTCCACGTGGCGTGCGTCGATGCCCTTGTTGGCAGCGATTTCCGTCTGGGCGCGGGTCTCGAGCCAGTCGTCCTTCAGGCGCTGCCCCAGCGGGAGGTTGGCCGCCACGGCCAGCTCGTTGTAGACCTTGCGGACCTGGCGCGTGTCGTGGGCGATGCTTTCGGCCTTGTCCTTGAGCTCCTGGCTGGGTACCTGGCCGAACAGCAGCACCACGCCGTTGTAGCTGTTCACCCCCACGCGGGCGTCGGTCAGGCGCGCATCGGTCCGGGCCATGGCGTCATGGATCTTGGATTCGATGTTCTCGTCCTCGACCTTCATGCCGGGGGTGCGCGTACTGTAGTCCTCGCCCTGGGGCGCGGGTGTGGCCACCTCGTTGACCACGCTGCAGCCGCCGAGGCCCAGTGCCAGTGCCAGGAATGCCGGGGTAAGCGCTTTCGTCTTCTTCATGGTAGTTACTCGCTGCTGCCGAAAAGTTGTTCGTCGATCAGGTCGCACAGGCAGTGGATGACCAGCAGGTGGACCTCCTGGATGCGCGCCGTGGAGGTGGCCGGCACACGAATCTCGCAGTCATCCTGGCCCAGCAGCGAGGCCATGTTGCCGCCGTCGCGCCCGGTGAGCGCGACGATGGCCATGTCGCGATCGTGGGCGGCCTGGATGGCCTGCACGATGTTGGCCGAGTTGCCGCTGGTGGAGATCGCCAGCAGGATGTCGCCGGGCTGACCGAGCGCCCGGACCTGCTTGGAGAACACCTCGTTGTAGCTGTAGTCGTTGGCGATCGAGGTCAGCGTGGAGGTGTCGGTGGTCAGCGCCAGGGCCGGGAGGCTCGGGCGCTCGCGCTCGAAGCGGTTGAGCAGCTCCGAGGAGAAGTGCTGGCTGTCGCCTGCACTGCCGCCGTTGCCGCAGGCAAGGATCTTGCCCTCGTTGACCAGGCACTGGACCATCATCTGGCTGGCGACCTCGATGAAGGGCGGCAGGACTTCGCTGGCGTACGTCTTGGTGTCGATGCTGGCGTTGAAGTGGCCGAGAATGCGCGATTGAAAATCCATGTCGTGTCAGAGGTCCGGTAGCGGTCAGAACGCTTCGAAGGCCGCGCGTATCCAGGTGTACTCCAGCTCGGGCGGAGTCCCGATGATACCCACCACATCGAAGCGGCACGGACATGATAATCCGTGGCGCTGGAGATAAAAACGCGCCGCCTGGATCAGGCGACGCTGCTTGCCGGCGGTGATCGTCTCGAGCGGATGGCCGTGTCGGGCATCGGCGCGATGGCGCACCTCGACGAACACCAGTGTCTCGCCGTCCCGCATGACCAGATCGAGTTCACCGCCCTTGGCGTGCTGGTTGCGGGCCACCGGCGTCAGTCCGCGAGCCTGCAGCCAGCCTTCCGCGGCGCGCTCGAGACGCGCGCCGCGTTCCCGTGAACGCTCAGGGCGCGGCATGGTCGGCCGTGGCGGCGTCGGGGGTCGGTTCGCCGGCGCCCGGTTCGCCATCCGGCGTGCCGGCGGTGTCGTCGCCCGGGCCGAGCATGAGATTGCCGGCGTCTTGGGGGGCGAGCACGGCCAGCGGTGGCTGCGGCACGCCGTCGACGAACATCGCCCAGGGCAGCTCGCGGTGGATGCGCCCGTCCGGCGTGGCGCTGAGCATGCCCGTGGCGCCGAACACCTCGACGCCGGGGGCGGCCTGCAGCAGCGGCAGGCGACGGGCCAGCTCGAAGGCGTCGACGCCCATCGCTTCCAGCTTGAACAGGGCGGGGTCGCTGCCGTCGTGCAGGGCCTGGTAGCTGGCATGGTAGGGCAGGGCGTCGGCCCCGCCCACGGCGGCCTCGGGAATCTGCCAAGGGATCTCCACGAACTGCACGCCGTTCAGGTCATGGTCCTGGCGCGGCTGGGGGCGCCCCTCGTAGAGGTGGGACGTGGCGTAGATGGGCAGGTCGGCGGAGTAGTAGAACTCCAGCATCGGCGGCACCTGGCGCGCATAGGGCGGCAGGGCCAGCAGGAAGAGCGCGTCCAGATGGCGCTGCGGATGCTGGTTGTGCGTGGCGAGGAGCTTCTGCACGGCATGGGACACCGAACCCTGCGGGTCGTAGCGCACCTCGGCGGCAACCCGGCCGCCTTCCTGCTGCCAGGCGTCGCGGAAGGCGCTGCCGACCCGGCCGCCCCAGTCGTTGTCGGGGACCAGCATGCCGGCGACCCGGTGGCCGTCGAGGCTGGCGCGGTGGGCCGCCTGTCGGGCCTCGTCCTCGGCGGACAGTCCGTACTCGAAGAGATCCTCGGCCTGGTTGGCCTCCGCCACGCCGTAGTTGAGCGCCAGGGTGGGCAGGGGCACGGCGCCGCGCGTCTCGAGCTGCGAGACCTTGTCCTTGTCCAGCGGCCCCAGCACCACCTGGGCGCCGGCCATGGCGGCCTGGGCATAGAGCGTCTGCAGGTCGCTGCGGCTGGTGTCGTAGAAGTGCAGCTGAGGGGTCTGCTCGCCCTGGTCGAGCGCCTTCATGTGGCGGGTCTCGATGCCCTGGCGGATCGCCTTGGCGACCCCGGCGAGCGGGCCGGATTCGGGCAGGAAGACGGCGACATGCCGCACGTCACGGCCACGCAGGTCACGCAGGGCCTGCAGGTCCTTGGGCAGGCGGCGGGCGGCCGGGTGATTCGGGTAGCGCGCGCGCCACTGGTCGATGCGCGCGAACAGCCCCGCGATGTCGCCGCTGTTGCGACGCTGCAGGGTCAGCAGGTCCACCCAGCCGCGGGTCAGGCGGTCCCGGGGCGTCAGGTCCTGCAGGGCCGAGCCGCGCAGGCGGGTCAGCTGGCGCCAGATGTCGTCGTTGAGCGAGAAGGGAGCGTCGTCGCGCTGCAGGGCGATCAGGGTCTCCACGGCGGCCTGCGGTTCGCCGACCATGCCCTGCGCCTGGCCGCGGCGGTAGCGCAGGGTGAGCGCCTGGTCGCGTGACAGCGGGATGTCGCTGTCGAGCACATCGGTAGCCTGGAGCACGCTGCGGCCGTCTTCCTGGGTGATGCCCAGACGCGACTGCAGCAGGGCCCAGTCGCGGCGAGCCGGCGGAGAAAGCTGGGTGGCATCGAGTGTTCGCGTGACCTGCAGCGCCTGCGCCGTTTCGCCCTGGCGTGCTAGGATGTCGGCAGCCCGGAGCCGGGTCCTGGCGGCGTCGGCACCGCTCTGACGCTGGGCCTGGTTCAACAGTTCGGCGGGATCCGCCCCGCCGGCCGGCTTGCCGGTGATCGGTGACTGGCCGGCGCAAGCCGACAGCAGCAGGGCGACCAGGCCGACACCGCACAGGCGTCGCAGCGATTTGTCCATAGCGTCTCGATTCCTTGTGTCTGGCGAAGTCCGGCCCGGCGTCGACCTGCCGCTGGCGTCGTCAGCCATGCGCGCCTTCCTGGCTCATGACCATGACATCGACGTTCGGATAACGACCCATGACCGAGTCTATCAAAGGCACATTGTACGTGGTGGCCACCCCGATTGGTAACCTCGCGGACCTCTCGCCCAGAGCGCGGGACGTGCTGGCTGCCGTGGCCCTGATCGCCGCCGAGGACACGCGCCACTCCGCGCACCTGCTGCGCCATCTGGGGGTCGAGACGCCCCTGGTCTCGCTGCATGAGCACAACGAGGCCCAGCGCATCGCCTCGCTGACGGCCCGCCTGGAGGCGGGCGAGGACGTGGCGCTGATCAGCGATGCGGGCACGCCGCTGATTTCCGACCCCGGCTTCCTGCTGGTTCGGGCGCTGCGCGAGCGCGGCCTGCGCGTGGTGCCGGTGCCCGGGGCCTGTGCCCTGATTGCGGCGCTGTCGGCCTCGGGGGTGGCCACCGATCGCTTCCTGTTCGCCGGCTTCCTGCCGGCCCGGGGCGGGCCCCGGCGCTCGGCCATCGAGGCCCTGGCGGAGCGCCAGGAAACGCTGGTGTTCTACGAGTCGCCGCACCGCATCCGTGACACCCTGGAAGATCTGAGCGCGGTGCTGGGAGAGCGCCATCTGGTGCTGGCGCGTGAACTGACCAAGACCTTCGAGACCTTTTTGGCCGGCACGCCCGGTGAATTGCTGGCCACCCTGGAAGCCGACCCCAACCAGGCCCGCGGCGAGTTCGTGCTGGTGGTCGAAGGTGCGCCGGTGGTGGACCGGGATCCCGAAAGGGAACGCGGGCGCGAGCTGATCGGGGCCATGCTTGCCGAGGGGGTCGGGGTCAAGCAGGCTGCGGCGGTGGTGGCGCGAGTGCTGGGCGGGCGCAAAAAGGGCTGGTATGACGAGGCCTTGTCGCTCAAGGCCGACGGTTGAGGGGGGCGCGGCACGCTGCTATTCTTGCGCGCTTGGGAGCTGGCCAGACAGTCGCCGCCGGGACGTGCGCGTTCCGGGGGAGGAAAGTCCGGGCTCCACAGGGCAGGGTGCCAGGTAACGCCTGGGCGGCGCGAGCCGACGGAAAGTGCAGCAGAGAGTAGACCGCCTAAGCAGCGCAAGCTGCCGGCAAGGGTGAAAGGGTGCGGTAAGAGCGCACCGCGCGCCTGGCAACAGTGCGTGGCACGGTAAACCCCACCCGGAGCAAGACCGAATAGGCCCCCGACGCTGTGGCCCGCAGTGGGGGCGGGTAGGTTGCTGGAGCCCAGTGGTGACGCTGGGCCTAGATGAATGGCTGTCCTCGACAGAACCCGGCTTATCGGCCGGCTCCCATCCTTCTTTTCATCGATCAGGCTTTCGAGACTTGCATGCCGCACAGCGCCGCTTCTTCGTCGTCCGCCTACCGTCATGCCAGCGTGCTGCTCGATGGTGCCATCGACACCCTGCTCAATGACCCCGCCGGCGTCTATCTGGACGGCACCTTCGGCCGCGGCGGCCACAGCCGGGCGCTGCTCGAGCGCCTGAGTCCCGAGGGGCGGCTGCTGGCCATCGATCGCGACCCCGCGGCGCTGGCCGAGGCCCGGCGCATCGAGGATCCGCGCTTCTCCATCCACGCCAGCCCCTTCAGCCGGCTCGACGCGATCGCCCGCGAACAGGGCGTCCACGGCCGGCTGGCAGGGATCCTGCTGGACATCGGCGTCTCCTCGCCGCAGCTCGATGACCCCGAGCGCGGCTTCAGCTTCCTGCGCGACGGCCCGCTGGACATGCGCATGGACCCGACCCAGGGCGAGAGCGCGGCGCAGTGGCTCGCGCATGCCGACGAGCGCGACATCGCCTGGGTCTTCAAGACCTACGGCGAGGAACGCTTCGCCCGTCGCATGGCACGGGCCATCGTCGAGCGCCGCCGCGAGGCACCGATCACCCGTACCGGCGAGCTGGCCGAGCTGCTCAAGGCCGCGCATCCGGCCTGGGAGAAGGGCAAGCATCCGGCGACGCGGGCCTTCCAGGCCCTGCGCATCCATGTCAATCGCGAGCTCGAGGAGCTCGAGGCGGCGCTGACCGCGGCGCTCGAGGCGCTGGCGCCGGGCGGGCACCTGGTGGTCATCAGCTTCCATTCGCTGGAGGATCGGCGGGTCAAGCGCTTCATCCGCGACCAGGTGCGCGGTGACACCCATCTGCCCCGCGGCATGCCGATCCGCGACGATCAGCTGGCCCGGCGCCTGGAGACGCTGGGCAAGGCACAGCGTCCCGGAGAAGCCGAGATCGCCGAGAATCCCCGCGCGCGCAGCGCGGTGATGCGCGCCGCCCGTAAACTTGCCTAGGACCTCGGCATGGCCAGTACCGCACCGGACAAGTCGAGGACGCGCCCGCGCCGCCGCTGGCGGCTGCAGTGGCGACTGTGGCTGGTGGGCCTGCTGATCGTGCTGATGCTGGGCAGTGCGCTGGCGGTGATCGCCAGTGCCCACCGCACGCGCGTGCAGTATGCCCGTCTGCAGCGACTCGAGGCGCAGCAGGACAAGCTTCAGACCGAATGGGGGCGCCTGCTGCTCGAGGAGAGCACCTGGTCGGCACCGTCACGCATCGAGCGCCTGGCCGCCGAGCGGCTCGACATGCAGGTGCCCGACATCAGCCAGGTCAAGGTGATCCAGCCATGACGCGGCAGCGGCAGACACCGACACGTGCCGAGGTGGCGCCGATGGGGCGGGGGCGTTACCGCTTCCTGATCGCTGTCGTGCTGATCGCCCTGGCGGCGCTGGTGGGGCGGATCGCCTACCTGAACGTCATCGACCGGGACTTCCTGCAGGGGCAGGGGGACGCCCGCACCCTGCGGGTCGAGCCGATCGACGCCCACCGGGGCATGATCACCGACCGTCACGGCGACCCGCTGGCGATCTCCACGCCGGTGGTGAGCCTGTGGGCCAATCCGCAGGAGCTGCCCGACGACGATATCCAGCGGCTGGTGCTGGCCCGGGCGCTGGGCGTCGACCTGGACTCGCTGGATGCGCGCATCCGGCGTTACCGGAATCACGAATTCATGTACCTGCGGCGACGCATGACCCCGGACGCCGCCCAGAAGGTGCTCGATCTCCAGTTGCCGGGGGTCTACGCGCAGCATGAGTACAAGCGCTATTACCCCTCCGGCGAGGTGACGGCACAGCTGGTCGGCGTGACCAACATCGACGATCAGGGCCAGGAGGGGCTGGAACTGGCCTACAACAGCTATCTGTCCGGCGAGCCGGGCAAGCGCCGTGTGCTCAAGGACCGCAAGGGGCGGCTGGTGCGCGACCTGCACCTGCTCAAGGAGGCCAAGCCGGGCGGCGACCTGACCCTGTCCATCGACCTGCGCCTGCAGTACATGGCCTATCGCGAGCTCAAGGCGGCGGTCGACGAGCACAATGCCGACGGCGGCACCCTGGTGATGATGGATGCCCATACCGGCGAGGTGCTGGCCATGGTCAACTCGCCGTCCTACAACCCCAACAACCGCACCGACATCGACGTCGACGGGTTGCGCAACCAGGCGATCACCGACGCCTTCGAGCCCGGCTCGGTGATGAAGCCGCTGGCGATGTCGGCGGCGCTCGAGACCGACAAGATCACCCCGGATACGGTGATCGACACCTCGCCCGGGTACACGCGGGTCGACGGCTACACCATCAACGACTTCCGCAACTACGGCAAGCTCAAGCCGGCCGGGATCCTGCTGCATTCGTCCAACGTCGGCATGACCCGCATCGCGCTGCAGCTCGACGATGACACCATCTGGAACCGCTATCAGGCGCTGGGGCTGGGCCAGGCTCCGGAAGTCGGCTTCCCCGGCGAGGCGGAGGGCAGCCTGCCCGCCCCCTACAACTGGTCGGACAGCAAGCGGGCGACCATGGCCTACGGTTACGGGGTGGCCGTGTCGGCGCTGCAGCTCGCCACCGCCTACACGGCGATCGCCAATGACGGGCGCGAGCTGTCGCCGTCGCTGCTCAAGGTCTCGGACCCGCCCAAGGGCAAGCCGGTCATCAAACCCAAGGTGGCGCATGAGCTGCTGGGCATGCTCGAGCACATCGTTCAGCCCCACGCCGGCGGGTCACGGGCGATGGTGCCCGGCTACCGGATCGCCGGCAAGACCGGCACGGTGCGCAAGGTGGAGAGCAGCGGCTATCAGACTACCGCCTATCGCTCGCTGTTCGCCGGGATCGCCCCGGTCTCGGATCCGCGCATCGTCACCGTGGTGATGATCGACAATGCCCGCGGGCAGGAGTACTACGGTGGCCTGGTCGCCGCGCCGGTGTTTTCCCGCGTGGTCGGCAAGGCGCTGCGCCTGCTGGATGTACTGCCGGACAAGAAGGAGGCCCTGCCGTGATCGAGACGACCCGTGCGCGCCTGGCCGATGCGCTGGCCACGCTCTGGCCCCACGGCGATACCCTGCCGTTGCCGCATGACGCCACGCCGCTCTGCCTGACGCGTGACAGCCGGGAAGTGTCGCGCTGCCCGCATCCGGCGGTATTCATTGCCGTGCCGGGCGTGATGGGCGACGGGCGTCGCTTCATCGGTGACGCCCTGGACGCCGGCGCCGAATGGGTGCTCGCCGAGGGGGAAGGCGAGCCGGCGGCGGCCGAGTCGCGCACCAGCTGGCTGCCCGGATTCGGCGAGGCCCTGGGCGAACTCGGCAGGCTCCTCTTCCGCGTGCCTGACGCGCTGTCGCTCGTCGCCGTCACGGGGACCAACGGCAAGAGCTCCGTGACCCATTACCTGGCCCAGCTTTCGTCGGCGCTGGGGCGTCCGGCGGGCGTCGTCGGCACCCTGGGCTGGGGGCGTCTCGGGGCGCTGACCGACAGCGGCCAGACCACGCCGGGGGCGCTGGAACTGCAGGCGGCGCTGGGCGCGATGGCGGCCGACGGCCTCGAACGGGTGGCGATCGAGGCCTCGTCCCATGCGCTGGACCAGCAGCGGCTGGCGGGCACCCGGATCGCTACCGCGGTGTTCACCAACCTGAGCCGTGACCATCTCGACTACCACGGCAGCATGGCGGCCTATGCCGCCGCCAAGGCGCGCCTCTTCCAGCGTCCCGAACTCGAGCACGCGGTGGTCAATGGCGACGACCCGCTGGCGCGGCTGATGCTGGCCGGGCTGCCGGCGGGCGTGCGGGTGCTGGCGACCGGCAGCGCCGAGGCCACCACCCTGAGGGTGCTGGACTGGTTGCCCCACGAAACGGGCCAGCGGGCGTTGATCGCCACGCCGGACGGCGAGCGGGTCCTTGAGCTTTCCCTGATGGGGCGCTTCAACCTGGATAACGTGCTGCTGGCCATGGCCGCGCTGCTGGGGCAGGGCGAGGATCTGGACGAGCTGTGCCGGGCCGCGGCCGACCTGGCGCCGGTGCCGGGGCGCATGCAGCGCCTGACCCGGCCCGGCGCGCCGACCGTGGTGGTCGACTATGCGCACTCGCCGGATGCCCTGGCGCAGGCCCTGCGGGCGCTGCGCGATCACCTGCCGGACGAGGGCGCCGCGACGGCGAAGCTGTGGTGCGTGTTCGGCTGCGGGGGCGATCGCGACACCGGCAAGCGGGCGCTGATGGGCGAGGTTGCCGCCCGCGAGGCCGATCGCGTGATCGTCACCGACGACAACCCGCGCAGCGAGACCCCGGCGGCGATCCGCGAGGCGATTCTCTCCGGCATGAGCGATGCCGGCCGCGCCGCGGCCCTGAGTCTCGAGGGGCGGGCGGCGGCCATCGAGCGGGCGGTGGCCGAGGCCGGCGCCGGGGATCTGATCCTGGTCGCCGGCAAGGGCCACGAGGCCTATCAGGAGGTTGCCGGCCGGCGATGCCCCTTCAGCGACGAGGCCGCGGCGCGCGACGCGCTGGCCCGGCGGGAGGCGCGCGCATGACGCCGCCGTTTCCGGCCCGTCTGGGCGAGCTCGCGAGCCTGTTCGACTGCCCCGCGCCGCCGGCCGATGCCGCCGTCGGTGCCGTCATCACCGATACCCGCCGCCTCGGGCGCGGCGACCTGTTCGTCGCCCTCGAGGGCGAGCGCTTCGATGGCCATGCCTTCCTGGCCCGGGCGCGGGAGGCGGGTGCCGTGGCGGCAGTCGTCGCGCGCCCGGTCGACGATCCTCTCGCCCAGCTGGTGGTGCCCGACACCCGGCTGGCGCTGGGCATGCTGGCCGAGGCGCGCCGCCGGGGCTGGACCGGCAGGCTGGCGGCCATCACCGGCAACAGCGGCAAGACCACCGTCAAGGAGATGCTGGCGGCCCTGATGCGCCGTCAGGGGCCGACGCTGGCCACCCGCGGCAACCTCAACAACGAGATCGGGGTCCCGCTGACCCTGCTGGGCCTCGAGGCCGGGCACCGGCATGCGGTGCTCGAGCTGGGGGCCAACCACCGCGGCGAGATCGCCTGGACGACGACGCTGGCACGGCCCGACGTGGCGGTGATCACCAACGTGACCGGCGCCCATGTCGGCGAGTTCGGCGGGCCGGGAGCGATCGCTCAGGCCAAGGCCGAGATCCTCGCGGGGCTGCCGGCCGACGGCACGGCGGTGCTCAACCGCGAGGATCGCTTCCATGCCTTCTGGCGGCGCATGGCCGGGGAGCGCGAGGTGCTGGACTTCGCCGTCGAGCGCCCGGCGCGGGTTCACGCCCGCGACCTGGTGGCCGATGACGCGGGACGGTATGCTTTCACGCTCGTCGTCGACGGTCGCGAAGCGGGGCGCGTCACCCTGGCGCTGATGGGGCGCCACAACGTCGCCAATGCGCTGGCCGCCGCGGGAGCCGCGCTGGCGCTGGGCCTGCCCGAGGGCGAGCTGGCCGCCGGGCTGGGCGAGGCGGCCGCGCTGCCGGGGCGGCTGTCGTTGACGCCGGGCCGCGAGGGGCGACGGCTGCTCGACGACACCTACAACGCCAACCCCGGCGCCGTGAAGGCGGCGCTGGACGTGCTGGCCGCCCTGCCGGGGCCGCATTACTGCTACCTGGGTGCCATGGGGGAGCTGGGAACGGCCTCCGCGGCGCTGCATGCCGAGGTCGGGCAGTACGCCCGCGAGCGGGGCATCGACTTTCTCGGCACCCTGGGCGCCGAGGCCGAGCCGGCGGCTCGGGCCTTCGGCGATCCCGGGTGTCATTTCACGGACTGGGCGGCGCTGCTGCGCCATGCCCACGACCATCTGCCGCCCGAGGCCAGCGTGCTGGTCAAGGGCTCGCGCAGCGCCGGCATGGAACGCCTGATTGCCGAGCTGCGCGCCGATGATTCAAGGTGAGCGGAACTCATGCTGCTTCTCTTAGCCGACTTGCTCGCGCAGTTTCAGAGCGCTTTCACGGTCTTCAACTATCTCACGCTGCGCACCATCCTGGGCACGCTCACGGCCCTGCTGCTGTGCCTGTGGCTGGGGCCGCTGGTGATTCGTCGCCTGGTCGAGCGCCAGATCGGCCAGGCCGTGCGCGACGACGGCCCCCAGTCGCATCTGTCCAAGGCGGGCACGCCGACCATGGGCGGGGCGATGATCCTCATCGCGATCGCCATCAGCACCCTGCTGTGGGGGGATCTGACCAACCACTACGTCTGGCTGGTGCTCGTCGTCACCCTGGGTTTCGGGGCCATCGGCTGGGTCGATGATTTCCGCAAGGTGGTGGAAAAGAACCCCCGCGGCCTGCCGGCGCGCTGGAAGTACTTCTGGCAGTCGGTGCTGGGGCTCGGGGCCGCGGTGTTCCTCTACGTGACCGCGGCCAGCCCGGTGGAGACCAGTCTCATCGTGCCGCTGTTCAAGGAGGTGGCCGTGCCGCTGGGGCTGGGCTTCGTGGTGCTCACCTACCTGGTGATTGTGGGCAGCTCCAATGCGGTGAACCTGACCGACGGCCTCGACGGGCTGGCGATCATGCCCACGGTGATGGTGGCCATGGGGCTGGCCGTGTTCGCCTATGCCAGCGGCAACACGGTGTTCGCCGAGTACCTGCACATCCCCCAGGTGCCGGGTGCCGGCGAGCTGGCGGTGTTCTGCGGCACCATCGCGGGGGCCGGGCTGGGCTTTCTGTGGTTCAACACCTATCCGGCGCAGGTGTTCATGGGCGATGTCGGTGCCCTGTCGCTGGGCGCCGCGCTGGGCGTGGTGGCCGTGGTGGTGCGCCAGGAGATCGTGCTGTTCATCATGGGCGGTGTCTTCGTCATGGAGACGGTCTCGGTGATCCTGCAGGTGGCCTCCTACAAGCTCACCGGCCGGCGCATCTTCCGCATGGCGCCGCTGCATCATCACTTCGAGCTCAAGGGCTGGCCGGAACCCCGGGTGATCGTGCGTTTCTGGATCATCACCGTGGTGCTGGTGCTGCTGGGCCTGTCCACGCTGAAGATTCGCTAGGCGCGCGGCGTCCGTCGAGCACAAGGAAAGGGGAGAAGCGGCGATGACAACGGTGCCACCGGGCTACACCCTGGTCGTCGGTCTGGGCGTGTCGGGGCTGGCGATCGCGCGTCACCTGGCACGACGCGGCGAGCCGTTCATGATGGCCGACACCCGGGCCGAGCCGCCCGGGCTGGCCGATTTCCGTGCCGCGTTTCCCGACGTGGCGGTGCACACCGGGTCGCTGACCGAGCTGGACATGGCCGGGGCTCGGGAGCTGGTGCTGAGCCCCGGCGTCGATCCGTTCACCCCGGGCATCGCCGACTACTGGCGAGCGACACTGGCCGGGCGTGCCGATGTACCGCGGGTGGTGGGCGAGATCGCGCTGTTCGTGCGCGACTGCCCGGGGCGGATCGCCGCGATTACCGGCTCCAATGCCAAGTCGACGGTGACCACGCTGCTCGGCGAGATGGCCGCCGAGGCCGGTCGGCGCGTGGCGGTCGGCGGCAACCTGGGCACCCCGGCCCTCGACCTGCTGGCCCGGCAGCCGCAGGCGGAGCTGTTCGTACTCGAGCTGTCGAGCTTCCAGCTCGAGACCACGCCCGAGCTGGGCGCGGCGTGCGTGGCTTTCCTCAACCTGTCCGAGGATCACCTCGACCGGCATGGCGACATGGCCGGCTACCAGGCCGCCAAGCGCGCGATCTTTCGCGGCGCGACGCATGCAGTGGTCAACGCCGAGGATCCCTGGACCTGGCCGGACTCGGTGCCGGCGTCGCAGGCTCGCTTCACCACTCGCCCGCCGCAGGGCGACGAGTGGGGCATCGCCCCCGGGCCGGACGGCTCGCCCTGGCTGATGCATGGCGCGACGCCGTTGATGGCGACCGGCGAGATGCGACTGGCCGGGCGGCACAATCAGGCCAATGCCCTGGCGGCGCTGGCCATGGGGACCCATCTGGGGCTCGCGTGGCCGGCGATGCACCGGGTGCTGGCGCGCTTTCCCGGCCTGGCCCATCGCGGCGAGCTGGTCGCCGAGGCCGGCGGCATCCGCTGGATCAACGACTCCAAGGGCACCAACGTCGGCGCGACCCTGGCGGCGATCGACGGTCTCGGCCCCACCTTGACCGGGCGGCTGGTCTGGCTGGGTGGCGGGGTCGGCAAGGGCGCGGACTTCTCGCCGCTGGCCGAGCCGCTGGGTCGCCACGCCCGGGAAGCGATCGTGTTCGGCGCGGATGCCGAGCGGCTTGCGCGGGCGCTCGTCGGGCGGGTGACGGTGACGCGCTGCGCGACGCTTGCCGAGGCGGTGGCGCGGGCCGTGGCCGTCGCCGAGCCCGGCGACTGTATCCTGCTGTCGCCGGCCTGTGCCAGTCTCGACCAGTTCACCGATTATCGCGCGCGCGGCGACGCCTTCCGGGCCGAGGCACGGGCGCGCGGTGCGGGCGACGAGGAGCGCCAACCGTGATCGCCGCGCTGCGCCGCCGCCTGTCTACCGACCACCAGAGCTGTGATGGCTGGCTGCTGATCGCGGCGGTCTCCCTGCTGATGGTCGGCTGGGTCATGGTCACCTCGGCCTCCACCGAGATTGCCACCAGCCTGACCGGCAACCCCTACTATTTCAGCATTCGCCACGGGGCCTTCATCCTGATCTCGCTGGTGATCGCCGTGCCGCTGGTGCGGGTGCCGCTTGCGCTGTGGAAGCACTATGCCGGCTGGCTGCTGGTGCTGGCCTTCGCGCTGCTGGTCGTGGTGCTGGTCGTCGGCACCGAGGTCAACGGCAGTCGCCGATGGATTCGGCTGGCCGTGATCAACGTGCAGGCCTCGGAAGTGGCCAAGCTGTGCCTGATCCTGTTCGTGGCCCGCTATCTCGAGCGCTTCCTGCCCGGGGTGCGCCGCTACTGGTGGGACTTCCTCAAGCCGCTGGTGATTCTGGTGCCGTTCGGCGTGCTGCTGATCATGGAGCCGGACTACGGTGCGCTGGTGGTGGTGACCGGTTGCGTGATGGGCATGCTGCTGATGGCCGGGGCGCCGCTGATGCGCTTCATCCTGCTGCTGGCGCTGGTGGTGGCGCTGGGCGGCATCGTGGCGGTGGCCGAGCCCTACCGCCTCGAGCGGCTGACCAGCTTCACCAACCCTTGGGCGGACATGTATGACTCGGGCTACCAGCTGACCCAGGCGCTGATCGCCTACGGGCGCGGGCACTGGTTCGGCCTGGGGCTGGGCAACAGCGTGCAGAAGCTGTTCTACCTGCCCGAGGCGCATACCGACTTCGTGTTCGCGGTGATCGCCGAGGAGCTGGGGCTGGTGGGCGCCGTGGCGGTCGTGGGGCTGTTCGCCGTGCTGGTGTACCGGGCGCTGCGGATCGGCCGGCGTGCCGAGCTGGCGCGATTGCCGTTCGCGGCCTATCTCAGCTACGGTATCGCCCTTGTCTTCGGCGCCCAGGCGTTCATCAACATCGGCGTCAGCACCGGGATGCTGCCGACCAAGGGCCTGACCCTGCCGCTGCTCAGCTATGGCGGCTCCAGCCTGGTGGTGAGCGCGGTGATGGTGGCGCTGCTGGTACGCGTCGATCTGGACACGCGGCAGGTGCTGCGCAATGCCCCCGGCGGCAAGGCGCGCTGACGACCTTCAACCTATTCAGGGAGCCTTCAGGCGGTGACACAGGAGACGACTTCCTCCGCGCCCTTGCGCCGGGTGTTGATCATGGCCGGCGGGACCGGCGGGCATGTGATCCCGGCGCTGTCGCTGGCCGAGGCCCTGACCCGGCGCGGCGTGCAGGTGGAGTGGCTGGGCAGTCCGCGGGGCATCGAGAACCGCCTGGTGCCCGAGGCCGGGCTGGTGCTGCATCGTATCGCGGTGGCCGGCCTGCGCGGCAACGGCATGGCCGGCTGGTTGCAGGCGCCGTGGCGGCTGTGGCGGGCGGTGGCACAGGCGAAACGTGTGCTGACCGCCTTCGATCCGCAGCTGGTGGTGGGGCTGGGCGGATTCGCCAGCGGCCCCGGCGGGCTGGCGGCCTGGCTAAGCCGACGGCCGCTGATCGTCCACGAGCAGAACGCGATCGCCGGGCTGACCAATCAGGTGCTGGCGCGGCTGGCGCGGGATGCCTATGCGGCCTTCCCCGGGGCGTTTCGCAAGCTGGGCTCGCGGCGCGAGGCGATCGTCATCGGCAACCCGGTGCGGCCGGCCATTGCCCGCCTGGGCGAGACGCCTCGTGACGCTGACGCCATGCGGGATCGCCGCCTGCATGTCCTGGTGGTGGGCGGCTCCCTGGGGGCGGTGGCCCTCAACCAGTTGCTTCCCGAGGCGCTGGCGAAGCTGCCCGAAGCGCGGCGCCCCGAGGTTCGTCATCAGGCCGGTCGCGACCGTCGCGACGCCACCGAGCAGGGCTATCGGGAGGCCGGGGTCGATGCTCGGGTCAGCGAGTTCATCGACGACATGGCCGAGGCCTACGACTGGGCGGACCTGGTGGTCTGCCGTTCCGGGGCGCTGACGGTCAGCGAGCTGGCGGCGTCGGCGAAGCCGGCGCTGCTGGTGCCGTTCCCGCATGCGGTCGATGATCACCAGACCCGCAATGCCGATTACCTGGTGGAGGCCGGGGCCGCGCGACTGCTGCCCCAGGCCACCCTGAACGCGACCTCGCTGGCCAGCGTGCTGGACGAGGTCCTCAATCCCCAACGTCTCGCCACCATGGCCGGGGCGGCGCGCTCCCGGGCGCGTCTCGACGCCGTCGATCGCCTGGTGGAAGGCTGCATGGAGGCCGCTCGTGAGCGATAGCCTGTTTTCCCCCGTGCCCGGTCAGCTTCGCAAGGGGCCGGGCATGCGACGCATCCGGCGCATTCACTTCGTGGGCATCGGCGGCGCCGGCATGTGCGGCATCGCCGAGGTGCTGGCCAATCAGGGCTACGCGGTCAGCGGCAGTGACCTCAAGGCCTCTTCGGTGACGGCACATCTCGAGGGCTGCGGCGTGCGTATCGCCGTCGGCCACGCCGCTGCCCATGCCGAGGGGGCCGACGTGGTGGTGGTGTCCACCGCGGTGGATGCCGGCAACCCCGAGATCGCCTGGGCCCGCGAGCACCGCGTTCCGGTGGTGCGGCGCGCCGAGATGCTGGCGGAGCTGATGCGCTTTCGTCACGGCATCGCCATCGCCGGCACCCACGGCAAGACCACTACCACCAGCCTGACCGCGACGCTGCTGGCCGAGGGCGGGCTGGACCCGACCTTCGTGATCGGCGGCAAGCTGACCAGTGCCGGCACCAATGCCCGCCTGGGGGAAGGCGACGTGCTGGTCGCGGAGGCCGACGAGTCGGACGCCTCCTTCCTGCACCTGCAGCCCATGGTCGCGGTGGTGACCAATGTCGATGCCGACCACATGGGGACCTACGCCGGGGACTTCGCGCGGCTCAAGGACACCTTCATCGAGTTCCTGCACAACCTGCCGTTCTACGGCCTGGCGGTGCTGTGCCTGGATGACGCCAACGTGCGCGAGCTGCTGCCACGGGTGCAGCGGCAGTTCGTGACCTACGGCTTCGATGCCCAGGCGGACTACCGGATCACCGACTTCGTGCAGCAGGCCGGCGAGATCCGCTTCACGGCACGGCGTCCGGAGGGGCATGCGCCGCTGGCGGTGCGCCTGGCGATGCCCGGCGAGCACAATGCGCTCAATGCCCTGGCGTCGATTGCCGTCGCCACCGATGCCGGCGTCGATGATGCGGCGATCCAGCGCGGGCTGGCGAGCTTCGCCGGCGTGGGCCGGCGCTTCCAGGTGCATGGCGAATTTGCCCTGCCCGACGGGGAAGGGCGTGTGATGCTGGTGGACGACTACGGGCACCATCCGCGCGAGGTGGAGATGGTGATCCGTGCGGTACGCGCGGGCTGGCCTCAGCGGCGCCTGGTGATGGTGTACCAGCCCCATCGCTTCTCGCGTACTCGGGACCTCTACGAGGACTTCGTGCGCGTGCTGTCCGGGGTCGATACCCTGGTGCTGCTGGATGTCTACAGCGCCGGCGAGGCGCCGATCACCGGGGCGGAGGGACGGACCCTGGCGGGCTCGATCCGGCAGCGCGGCGAGGTCGATCCGCTGTTCGTCGAGGCCAAGGCCGAACTGCCGCGTCTGTTGCACAATGTGCTGCAGGATGGCGATATTCTGATCACCCAGGGGGCAGGCGACATCGGTGGCATCGCCCTGGCCCTGGCCGACAGTCAACTGGGCTTGCACGAGGTCGAGCTATGAGCGTCAGGCATCAGGCGAGCACCGGGGCGCCGTGCCCCGGGCGATACGGGCGCGTGATCGTGCTCCATGGCGGGGACTCGGCCGAACGTGAGGTGTCGCTGGTCAGTGGTGCCGCCGTGCTGGCCGCCTTGCAGCGCAGCGGTGTGGATGCGCGTGGGTATGATCTGGCGGCCGGGGGCCTGAGCGGTCTCGAGGCGCTGGCGCCGGATCGGGTGTTCATCGCGCTGCACGGCCGGGGGGGCGAGGACGGCACCGTCCAGGGGGCTCTCGAGCTGCTCGGCGTCCCCTACACCGGCAGCGGTGTGCTGGCCTCGGCGCTGGGCATGGACAAGCAGCGGTCCAAGCAGCTGTGGCGGGCCGTCGGGCTGCCCACGCCGGAGAGCATCACGCTCGGTCCCGACTCGGACTGGGACGCGGTCGTGACGCAGCTGGGCCTGCCGCTGATCGTCAAGCCCGTCCATGAAGGATCGACGCTGGGCATCAGCATCGTCCACGACCGGCAGGCCCTGGAAGCCGCCTTCGGCGAGGCGGCACGCTTCGACGCGGCGGTCATGGCCGAGCGCTACATTCAGGGCGACGAGTACACGGTATCGCTGCTGGGCGATCGCACGCTGCCGGCGATTCGGGTCGAAGTGCCCGGCGGGTTCTACGACTACGAGGCCAAGTATCACTCCGACACCACCCGCTACCACCTGCCCTGCGGGCTGAACGAGGCGGACGAGCGGGCCCTTGGCGAGCTCTGCCGGGATGCCTTTCGAGCCATCGGCGGTCGGGGCTGGGGGCGTGTCGACGTGATGCGCGACGATCAGGGACGCTTCTGGCTGCTCGAGGTCAACACCGTGCCGGGGATGACCGATCACAGCCTGGTGCCGCAGTCCGCCGCGCATGCCGGGATCGATTTCGATGCCCTGGTGTTGCGCATTCTCGACACGGCGCTGGAGTCCTGACCCGGATGGCGGCGAGCGGGAGCGGTTCGCGGGGCTCCTGGCTGGGTCTGGTCCTGCTGCTGGTGCTGCTGGTGGCCGGTGGCCGGGCGTTGTGGCTGTGGCTGGACCGGCCGATCGAGCGGGTCTCCATTCGCGGCGAGCTGGAACATGTCAGCGCGGCCTACCTGCGCAGCAAGCTGGCGCCTCTGGTGCAGGGCAGGACGTGGCTGTCGGTGGATCTCGGCGAACTGCGCGAGCGGGCGCGACGCATCGAGTGGCTCGAGGAGGTTCGCGTGTCGCGGCACTGGCCCGACGCCCTGACCTTCGAGCTGTTCGAGCAGCGTCCGGTGGCGCGCTGGAACGACAGCGAACTGCTCAACCCCCGGGGGAAGGCGTTTCGTCGCGACTCGGTGACGGTCGACGAGCCGTTGCCCGACCTGGCGGGTCCGCGCGGCAGCGGTGCGGAAGTGCTGGCCTGGTACGATCGCCTCCAGCGGCAGCTCAAGCCGCTGGGGCTCACGGTCACCCAGCTGCGCCTCGAGGACCGCGGCGCCTGGCGCTTTCAGGTCAATGACGGCCTCTGGGTGATGCTCGGGCGCAACGACAGACCGGCCCGGCTGGCCCGCTTCGTGGCGGCCTGGCGTCGCCAGTTGGGCGAACAGGCGTCGCGGATCCGCTACGTCGACCTGCGTTATCCCAACGGGGTTGCCGTCGCCTGGCATGGCGAGGATGCCGAGGCAGGTGCGGACGGCTGACGGGGGCAGGCGTCTGTCGTGATTCCGGTCACTAATTCCGGCCATCGGGGGCATGACGAGGTATTTCTTTCGCCAAAAAATCCCCGTATTCTGAGCCGAATTCTCTTGGGTCACGGCCTGCTTGGCGTTTACGTTCTATACTTCGACCCAACTTTGTATCTGCAAAAATACGGTTTCTCAATTCAGTGAAGATCGAGGAGTGATCCCGACCCATGGCAGGACAATCCAATGCTTCCAATATGGTGGTCGGGCTGGATATCGGAACATCCAAGGTCGTGGCGATCGTCGGTCAGCCCACGGACGATGGCGGGCTGGAAATCGTCGGTATCGGTTCGCACCCTTCCCGGGGCATGAAGAAGGGGGTGGTCATCAATATCGAGTCCACCGTCCAGTCGATTCAGCGGGCGGTGGAAGAGGCCGAGCTGATGGCCGGATGCGATATCCATTCGGTTTACGTGGGGATCGCGGGCAGCCACATAAGCTCGATGAACTCCGACGGTGTGGTCGCGATCAAGGACCGCGAGGTGACGCCCTCCGATATCGAGCGGGTCATCGACTCGGCCCGGGCCCGGGCCATCTCCGAGGGGCAGCGTATCCTGCATGTCCTGCCCCAGGAGTTCGCCATCGACACCCAGGAGGGCATCCGTGAGCCGCTCGGCATGTCGGGCGTGCGTCTGGAGGCTCGGGTGCATCTGGTGACCGCGGCGCTCAACGCGGTGCAGAATATCGAGAAATGCGTGCGGCGCTGTGGTCTCGAGGTCGATGCCATCATCCTCGAGCAGCTGGCGTCGAGCCACGCGGTACTTACCGAGGACGAGCGCGAGCTGGGTGTGTGCATGGTGGATATCGGTGGCGGCACGACCGACATCGCGGTGTTCACCGAGGGCGCCATTCGTCACACCTCGGTCATCCCCATTGCCGGCGACCAGGTCACCAACGACATCGCCATGGCGCTGCGCACGCCGACGCAGTATGCCGAGGACATCAAGGTCAAGTATGCCTGTGCCCTGACGCAGCTGGCGTCCAGCGATGAAATGATCAAGGTTCCCAGCGTGGGAGACCGCCCGGCTCGCGACCTGTCGCGTCAGTCGCTGGCCGAGGTGGTCGAGCCGCGCTACGAGGAACTGTTTACCCTTGTACGCGAGGAACTGCGGCGCAGCGGCTACGAGGATCTCGTGGCCGCGGGCGTGGTGCTGACCGGGGGGACGGCGCGCATGGAAGGCGTGGTCGAACTCGCGGAGGAAATCTTTCACATGCCGGTGCGCATCGCGAGCCCCCAGAATGTGCGGGGGCTGGTCGACGTGGTGCGCAATCCGATTTATTCCACGGGCGTGGGTTTGCTACTCTACGGAATGCGTGACGCCAAGCCGGGCGATAACCGTGCGGTGTCCGCCCAGCCCCGTAGAGAGGAAGTCTCACGGCGTGGTCTCAAGGATGGCATCTCGGCGCTGGAACGGGTCAAAGGCTGGTTCAAAGGAAATTTCTGACAAGGCCGAAACTGGCCAGGAGACGGGGCAAATGTTCGAACTGGTAGATAATGCACCTTCCAGCAGCGCTGTCATCAAGGTGATCGGCGTTGGTGGTGGCGGCGGCAATGCCGTCAATCACATGGTCGAGAGCAACATCGAGGGCGTCGAATTCATCTGCGCCAACACCGATGCGCAGGCCCTCAAACGGGTTGCCGCCAAGACCGTTCTCCAGTTAGGCAGCGAAATAACCAAGGGGCTGGGTGCCGGTGCCAGCCCGGACGTGGGCCGTCAGGCGGCGATGGAGGATCGCGAGCGCATCGCGGAACTGCTGCAGGGCGCCGACATGGTCTTCATCACCGCCGGCATGGGCGGGGGGACCGGTACCGGCGGTGCACCGGTGGTGGCCGAGGTGGCCAAGGAGCTGGGCATCCTGACCGTGGCCGTGGTGACGCGGCCCTTCCCGTTCGAGGGGCCCAAGCGCATGAAGGTCGCGGAGGAGGGCATGAAGGAGCTCTCCCAGCACGTCGACTCGCTGATCACCATCCCCAACGAGAAGCTGCTGGCGGTACTGGGCAAGAGCGCGAGCCTGCTGACGGCGTTCAGTGCCGCCAACGACGTGCTGCTCGGCGCGGTCCAGGGCATCGCCGAACTGATCACCAGCCCGGGGATCATCAACGTCGACTTCGCCGACGTGCGCACCGTCATGTCGGAGATGGGCATGGCGATGATGGGCACCGGCGGCGCGACCGGCGAGAACCGGGCCCGCGAGGCCGCCGAGAAGGCGATTCGCAGCCCGCTGCTCGAGGATATCGACCTGCACGGCGCGCGCGGCATCCTGGTCAACATCACGGCCGGCCCGGATCTGTCGATCGGCGAGTTCAACGACGTCGGCGCCACGGTGCAGGAGTTCGCCTCCCAGGATGCCACCATCGTGGTGGGCACGGCGATCGACATGGAGATGTCCGACGAGCTGCGGGTCACCGTGGTGGCCGCCGGCCTGGACGGTGTCCGCGAGAAGCCGGCCGCCCGCGAGTCGGTCGCGCGGCCCGAGACCACCGACTACCGCAAGCTCCAGCAGCCGACCGTCATGCGTCAGCAGGCGGCCAAGGCCGAGCAGGAGGAGACCGCGAAGGCCCGTCAGGAGCGCCGCAAGGCCAAGGACATCGACGACTATCTCGATATTCCGGCCTTCCTGCGCCGCCAGGCCGACTGATCCATCCGGTCGGCGGGCGTCATGGGCGTGGCCAGCGACAAATTTTTGGTTAAACAGGCGTTCGATGGTATAGTGAACACTGTTTGACAATTTATGCAGCAGCCTGGTCATTGCCCATGATTAAGCAAAGAACCCTCAAGAACACCATGCGGGCCACGGGAGTCGGCCTGCACTCGGGCGAGAAGGTCTATCTGACCCTGCGTCCGGCGCCGGTCAACACCGGCATCGTGTTCGTGCGCACGGACCTCGAGCCGGAAGTTCGCATCCCGGCGCGCGCCGAGAATGTCACCGATACCACCCTGTGCACGGCCCTGTCGCGCGACGGCGTCAAGGTGGCGACCGTCGAGCACCTGATGTCGGCCTTCGCGGGACTGGGTATCGACAATGCCTTCGTCGAGCTGAGCGCACCGGAAGTGCCGATCATGGACGGCAGTGCCGGACCCTTCGTGTTCCTCATCCAGTCGGCGGGAATCGCCGAGCAGGAGGCGCCGAAGAAGTTCATTCGCATCAAGCGCGAGGTGCTGGTGCGCGACGGCGACAAGGAAGCCCTCTTCCTGCCCCATGAAGGCTTCAAGGTCACGTTCTCGATCGATTTCGACCATCCGGTCTTCGAGCAGCAGAAGCAGCTGGCCAGCGTCGACTTCTCGACCACCTCCTTCGTCAAGGAAGTCTCGCGGGCCCGGACCTTCGGCTTCATGCGCGACCTGGAGTTCCTGCGCTCGCAGAATCTGGCCCTAGGCGGCAGCCTGGACAACGCCATCGTCGTCGATGACTACCGCATTCTCAACGAGGGTGGGCTGCGCTACGAGGACGAGTTCGTCAAGCACAAGGTGCTCGATGCCATCGGCGACCTCTACCAGCTCGGCCACAGCCTGATCGGCGAGTTTCGCGGCGTGAAGTCCGGTCATGCCCTCAACAATCAGCTCTGCAGGGCCATGCTGGAAAACCCCGACGCCTGGGAGATCGTCACCTTCGAGGAGGCGTCCCAGCGAGCGCCGATCTCCTACTCGGCCCCTGCCATGGCCATGTGACGCGTTCTTCTACAGGCAACCAGGCATGCTTGACGCCAGCCCGACCGGGCTGGCGTTTTTCGTGGGCGATTCACGCGTCCCGGCTGTCGCCGTTCATCGACGCGTGGGCAGCGAGGCGCTCCAGGGCGCGCTTGAGTTGCGGGTCCTGGGTGTCCCGGGCGCAGGCCTGCAGTTCATCGGCGGCGGGGGAGGACAGCGTTCGGTGCTGGACCGGGGGTGGTCTGACCGGGCTGACGGGGCGCACCTTGAAGGTCAGGGCGAGCACGGCCTCGAAGCCGGGCAGTTCTCGTATCAGGCGCAGCAGGCGTGTCTGATCGTAACGCAGTGCGGTCAGCCAGTGGGCTCCATCCGTGATCAGGGTCAGGCGCCCATCCCGGTAGCCGCCCACGAACAGGTGGGGGCGCATCTCTTCCGGGAGATGATGGCGCAAGTGCGCCTGGGCGCGGTCGATGAGCTGTGCCTTGTGCAGCAGCCCGCCGAGGTCGGCGCCGGAGGGGCCCTGGGGGGAAAGGAGGCGTGTCGCGGGCTGGGCGCGAAAACGCTTAGCCTTTATACTCATTGGCTTGCCCGTGAAACTGCGAAAGCGATACTGCGCAATCTAGCATGCCCTGGAGCCCTTCGACAGCATGACCTGCCCCACTCCTGCCGCGAGTCGCGCCGATGGAACCGGTCGGCAGCGTGCCAGACGCACGTCGCGCTGGTGGCTGGCCGGCCTGCTGGTCGGTTGCCTGCTGCCGACCACGCTGGGGCATGCCGAAGCGCTCCGGCTCGCCGAACAGATCACCCAGATCTGCCTCATGGCTCCCGCGGCGATCCGCGAGGAATCGCGTCGGGCGCGCAAGCGGGCTTCGCACCGGTGGCCGACGAGTGTCGGTCGGCCCGGGCGCGAGACGCGTGTCTGGCGGCAGGTGGCCGGGCACGCCTGTTCCGGTGCGGATCTGGCGTCTCGCGCCCCCCGGGCACCGCCTTTCATTGTGTGAATGCGTGATCGAGGTTTTCGGTCGGCAGAGTGCCGCCGGCCTTCTTTGCACAATGATTGGATACTGCTAATGATCAATACTCTGGTTCGCAAGCTCGTCGGGTCCAAGAACGACCGTGAAGTCAAGCGCATGGGCAAGCTGGTCGCCGACATCAACCGTCTGGAAGAGGAGGTCGCGGCCCTCGACGACGACGCCCTGAAGGCACGCACGGCCCAGTTTCGCGAGCGCCTCCAGAACGGGGAAAGTCTCGATCGCCTGCTTCCCGAGGCCTTCGCCACGGTGCGCGAGGCCAGTCGTCGGATCATGGGCATGCGTCACTTCGATGTGCAGCTGATCGGCGGGATCACCCTGCACCGCGGGCGCATCGCCGAGATGAAGACCGGCGAGGGCAAGACGCTGGTGGCGACCCTGGCCGTCTATCTCAATGCGATTCCCGGCCGCGGGGTGCATGTCGTGACCGTCAACGACTATCTGGCCCGGCGCGACGCGGAATGGATGCGCCCGCTCTACGAGGCACTGGGGCTGACCGTGGGCGTGATCTACTCAGGGCAGACCTCGGCCGAGAAGCGCGAGGCCTATGCCTGCGACATCACCTACGGCACCAACAACGAGTACGGCTTCGACTACCTGCGCGACAACATGGCGTTCTCGCTGGAAGAGAAGGTCCAGCGGGAGCTGCACTATGCGATCGTCGATGAGGTGGACTCGATTCTCATCGACGAGGCGCGGACCCCGCTGATCATTTCCGGTCCGGTGGAGGAAAACACCGAGCTCTACAAGGTGGTCGACCGGCTGGCGACGGAGCTCGAGGTCTGCGAGGACGCCGAGGATCCGGACAGCGGCGACTTCACCCTCGACGAGAAGCAGAAGCAGGTGGAGTTGACCGAAAACGGCCACCACAAGGTCGAGGAACTGATGCGCCGGCAGGGGCTGCTCAGCGAGGACGACTCGCTCTATGCGGCCCAGAACCTGGGGCTGCTGCACCACATGCACTCGGCCCTCAGGGCGCGTCATCTCTTTCATCGCGATGTCGACTACATCGTCAGCAGTGGCGAGGTGGTGATCGTCGACGAGCACACCGGTCGCAGCATGCCCGGCCGGCGCTGGTCGGAGGGGCTGCACCAAGCCGTCGAGGCGAAGGAGGGCGTGGCCATCCAGAAGGAAAGCCAGACCCTGGCCTCGACCACCTTCCAGAATTACTTCCGCCTCTACGAGAAGCTGTCGGGCATGACCGGCACCGCGGATACCGAAGCCTTCGAGTTCCGCCAGATCTACGGGCTGGACGTGACGGTGATACCCACCAACAAGCCGATCGCGCGGGTCGATCACAACGACCTGGTCTATCTCTCGGCCCAGGAAAAGTTCGAGGCGATCATCGAGGACGTGAAGGCCCAGCGTGACGCCGGGCGTCCCGTGCTGGTGGGCACAGCCTCGATCGAGACCTCCGAGCTGCTGTCGGGGCTGATGAAGCAGGCCGACATTCCCCACAACGTGCTCAACGCCAAGCAGCACCAGAGCGAGGCGGAAATCATCGCCCAGGCCGGGCAGCCCGGGGCGATCACCATCGCCACCAACATGGCGGGCCGCGGTACCGATATCGTGCTGGGGGGCAACTGGGAGGCGGAGGTCGCCAAGCTCGACAATCCCTCCCAGGCGCAGATCGACGCCGCGAAGGCCGAATGGCAGCAACGTCACGATGCCGTTCTCGAGGCGGGTGGTCTACATGTCATCGGCTCCGAGCGTCACGAGTCGCGGCGCATCGACAATCAGCTGCGCGGGCGCGCCGGTCGCCAGGGGGACCCGGGTTCCACCCGCTTCTTCCTCTCGCTGGAGGACAACCTGATGCGCCTGTTCGGTTCCGAACGGGTGCAGCGTCTGATGCAGGCGCTCGGGCTCGAGCGGGGCGAGGCGATCGAGCACAAGATGGTGTCCAACGCGGTCGAGCGGGCCCAGAAGAAGGTCGAGGGGCGCAACTTCGACATCCGCAAGCAGCTGCTCGAGTACGATGACGTGGCCAACGATCAGCGTCGCGTGATCTATGATCAGCGTGACGCGATTCTCGGTGCCGAGGACGTGTCCGAGAACGTGGCGGACATCCGCGATGAAGTGCTCGACGAGGCGATCAGCGGCTTCGTGCCGCCCCAGAGCCTGCCCGAGCAATGGGATCTGGAGGGCCTGCAGCAGTATCTGAAGAGCGAGTTCAACCTCGATGTGCCGCTGACCCAGTGGGCCGACGAGGACGAGAACTTCCACGAGAAGGCCCTGCGCGAACGCCTGCAGACCCAGCATCGCGAGATCTATGCCGCCAAGGTGGAGGCCGTCGGTGAAGAGCTGATGCGGCGCTTCGAGAAACAGGTCATGCTTCAGGTGCTCGATACCCGCTGGAAGGAGCATCTGCAGTCGATGGATCACCTGCGCCGGGGCATCCACCTGCGCGGCTACGCCCAGAAGAATCCCAAGCAGGAATACAAGCGCGAAGCCTTCGAGCTGTTCCAGAGTCTGCTGGGCAACATCAAGCACGACGTGACACGCATTCTCAGCCACGTCCAGGTGCGGCGCCAGGAAGAGGTCGAGGAGCTGGAACGCCAGCGCCGCGAGACACTGGAGCGCGAGAAGGCCAGCGCCACGCAGCGCCACGACGAGGTCGCGGAAGACTCCGACGAGGCGCCGGGCGGCGACCCGGCGCAGACGGTGCGGCGCGAGGGGCCCAAGGTCGGACGCAACGACCCGTGCCCCTGCGGCTCGGGCAAGAAGTACAAGCAGTGTCACGGCAAGCTGCAGTAAGCGACAATCCCGAACAGGTCAGGAGATGAAGCATGGCGGTAGGTGAAGCGGTCTTTCCCCGGATGTCGGTCCTCGATGGACTGCGTCTGGGCACGGCGGAAGCGGCGATCAAGAAACCGGGGCGACGCGACCTGGTGGTGGTCGAGCTGCCGGAGAATACCACCGTGGCCGGCGTGTTCACGCGCAATGCCTTCTGTGCGGCGCCGGTGCATGTCGCCAGGGATCATCTGGCCCGCAGTGCCGTGCGCTACCTGCTGATCAATACCGGCAATGCCAATGCCGGCACGGGCGAGCAGGGGATGAAGGATGCCGAATACTGCTGTGGCGCCCTGGCGTCCCTGGTCGGCTGTGCCGGCGAGGCGGTACTGCCATTCTCCACTGGCGTGATCGGCGAGCCGCTGCCGGTGGCGCGGATCGAGGCCGCGTTACCGCGCGCCCTGGAGAGCCTGGATGATTCGTCCGAGGCCTGGCAGCGGGCGGGCGAGGGCATTCTGACCACGGATACGCGGCCCAAGGGCGCGACCGCCACCTGCCAGATTGGCGGTCAGACGGTCACCATCAATGGCATCAGCAAGGGCTCCGGCATGATCCAGCCCAACATGGCCACCATGCTGGGCTTCGTGGTGACCGATGCCGCCATCGAGTCGGATCTGCTCTCGTCGTTGCTGCGCGAAACGACCCAGGTCAGCTTCAACAGCATCACGGTCGACAGCGATACCTCGACCAACGACGCCTGTCTGCTGATGGCCACCGGGCGCAGCGCGCAGGTCTCGAGCCCGAAGGAGGTTGCCGCCTTCCGGGCCGCGCTCGAGGAGGTCATGGTGACGTTGGCCCAGGCCGTCATTCGCGACGCGGAGGGAGCAACGAAGTTCGTCACGTTGCAGGTCGAGCAGGCCCGGACGGTTCAGGAAGCCCGGGACGTGGCCTTCACCGTGGCCCATTCCCCGCTGGTCAAGACCGCCCTCTATGCCTCGGATGCCAACTGGGGGCGGATACTGGCGGCCGTGGGTCGGGCGCCGGTGGACGACTTCAACGTCAATGCCGTGACCATCGATCTGGGAGCGGTGCGCCTCGTCGAGCATGGTGGCCGTGCGGCCGACTATACCGAGGAGGCCGGCAGTCGCGAGATGGCGCGGGAAGACATTACCATACGCATCCTACTGGGACGCGGCGAGTCGGCGGCCACCGTCTGGACCTCCGACCTGTCGCACGAGTATGTCTCCATCAACGCCGACTATCGCAGTTGATCGGCGCATCATTTTCCGTCCCGCAACGAGAAACATCAAGGTTCTAGAGGTAAGTACGCAAGATGATCAAACGACGGGTGCATGTGGCAGCGGCTGCCATCTTCAGCGACGACGGAAATGAGGTGTTGCTGGCCAGACGCCCCTCCACGGTAGACCAGGGAGGGTTGTGGGAGTTTCCCGGGGGCAAGCTGGCACCCTACGAAACCGGCTTCGAAGCGCTGCGGCGCGAGCTGCACGAGGAACTCGGCATTTCCATCGAGCGGGCCCAGCCCCTGATTCGCGTGCATCATGAATACTCCGACAAGCATATCCTGCTCGATGTCTGGCAGGTGCACGGTTTCTCCGGGGAGCCCTACGGACGGGAAGGCCAGGCGGTTCGCTGGGTCAAGCTCGGCGAACTGTTCAACTACCCCTTCCCGGCCGCGAATCTGCCGATCCTGCGCGCCGTCATGCTGCCGACCGAATACCTGATCACCGCGGAAGAGGAGGACGATGGGGTCTTTCTCGACAAGCTGCAGCGTGCGCTGATCGAGGATGGCGTTCGTCTGGTACAGCTGCGTGCCAAGTCGCTGGATGAATCCGCGTACCTGGCGCGCGCTGAACAGGCCCTGCAGCTATGCCGTGAGCACGGCGCTCGCCTGTTGTTGAATACCGAGCCCGAGATGCTCGCGCACATCGATGCCGATGGTGTGCACCTGACCAGTGAACGACTGATGACCCTGGAGCGCCGGCCCATCGTCGAGGGCAAGTGGCTCTCCGCATCGACCCACGATGAAGGCCAGCTGGCCCGGGCCGGGCGAATCGGCTGCGATTTCGTGACCCTGTCGCCGCTGCGGACGACCCCCTCGCATCCCGATGCCGCGCCCCTGGGCTGGCACGATTTCCAGCAACTCGTGGAGCCCGCGGCCATGCCGGTGTTCGCACTGGGGGGCATGACCCGCCACGATGCCAATCATGCCCGTGCCGTCGGTGCCCAGGGCATCGCTTCCATTCGGGACTTCTGGCGCTGACTCGGGCCTCTCGAACAAGGCGTCGGACCCCGCGGGTTTCCGGCGCCAGTTGCCGGTCTCGCCGCAGTTATTGAAAAAAGTTGCTCAGGGGGCTTGTCAGGGCCGAAGGTGGGGCGTAAAGTACGCATCCGCTGCCGACGACGGGACACGTCACCGGCGGTGGAGAGGAGAAGCAAGTGGTTGTTTCCTCGACGGTTTTCGGAAGGTTGCGATGAAAATTGCACTTGCCAGGCCGCGTCGAAACGCCTAGAATGCTCTCCCGTGATTCGGCAGGCCGGCGGCCGCCGCGGGATTGGTGTTCACCGATCGCCACGACGCCAGACGCCGCTTGACACGCCGGGCCGAATCGGTAGAATACAGCCTCTCTCGCAACGAGGCGCTCAACGAGCAACGGTTGC